>JAMWZA010000239.1 GCA_024305105.1 Marinoscillum sp. | reverse complement strand
GAGGTAAATGGTGAGCAGATTTCTGTTAGTGGTTTCACCATTAAGGTGGGTCCGGTACAGGAGCAGCGAAGACGATCTAATGATCCGTTTGATATGTTTAAACAGCGAGAGGAGCAGCCGACAGAGTTCATTGATGTGGAAGCAGATGCTTTCCTGGCATTGACCACTGACAAGTCTGATGTTTACGTGGGTGAAGGCTTTACCACCACACTGGCATTTTATGTGGCAGAGACGAACCGGGCAGACATGAGATTCTATGACCTGGGAAAACAGATTACGGATATTGTTAAAGAGATTAAGCCTTCGAGCTGCTGGGAAGAGAATTTTAATATTGACAACATCAACGGCCAGCCGGTGACCATAAACAATCGCGCCTACACGCAATATAAAATTTATCAGGCGACTTTTTATCCGCTAAATGTAGAGGACATTTCTTTTCCTTCGGTTCCTTTGAAGTTGATCAAATACAAGGTGGCGAAGAACCCTTCATTCTTTGGTAGAAATCGCATGGAAGATTACGAGACCTTTTACTCCAAACCCAAAACAGTTGAGGTAAGGGAACTGCCTCCGCATCCGTTAAAAGAAAGCGTGGCTGTCGGGGATTACCGATTGGCGGAAAAGATCAACTCATTGGAGTTGAATACTGGAGAGAGTTTTAATTATACCTTCAATGTAATCGGTGAAGGAAATATCAGTGCCATGGAAGAACCTGCTGTTCCGACAACCGATGCATTTGATTTTTATGCTCCGAATGTGAAGCAGGATATTACCAGATCATCTGGACGAGTGACGGGAACCAAAAGCTTCAATTACTACGGAATACCAAACGAGCCGGGGACCTATGAGCTAGGAGACTATTTTAGTTGGATTTATTTTAATCCAGAAGATGAAAAGTACGATACGCTAAAATCACGACAAACATTGGTTGTGAGCGGAGAGAGCCGTAAAAACCAATACATTCTATCCAATGACATGGGCTCCTTTTATGACGGCATAGAGTTTAAGGACAATACTTTGTCAGGTCTTAATGATAGTTCCTTGATGAGAATCTTCACAAACATCTTTTTGGTCATGATGGTGGGACTCACGGCATATATGTTATTTAAAAAGTAAAAGCTCCAAATTATCTCCTTTAATGGCAGGCTAAAAACCGCTAAATCATAATACATCGCAAGGAAATGCGAATATCTTTGCCCCTCTTGATTCAATGTACGAGAAGGATGGGAAACATATTCGGAAAGATATTTAGCATTACCACATTTGGTGAATCTCATGGAGCAGCAATAGGTGTGACGATAAACGGCTGTCCTGCGGGCATCCCTATAGACATGGAGTTTATTCAGAATGAACTGGCCAGACGCAAACCGGGTCAATCGAAAATCGTTACCCAGCGAAAAGAAGAAGACCAGGTAGAGATTCTCAGTGGTGTTTTTGAAGACAAAACCACAGGGACTCCTATAGGTATGGTAATCCGAAATAAGGATCAAAAAAGCAAGGATTATGGCCATATCGCAGAGAAGTTTCGTCCATCACATGCAGATTACACTTACGAAACCAAATACGGCAATCGGGATTACCGTGGAGGCGGCAGAAGCTCCGCTCGTGAAACAGCTGCTCGTGTTGCAGCAGGAGCCATCGCTAAATTGATGCTCAAAGAATTTGGAATCTCTTTTAATGCCTATGTTTCTCAAGTAGGAGATTTAAGCGTAAACAAAGCATATACTGAACTCGACTTATCCCAAACCGAAACCAATGATGTAAGATGCCCTGACGCGGAGATGGCCCAGAAAATGTATGCCTACATAGATCAGGTGCGTAAAGATCAGGATACTGTAGGTGGTGTGGTGACCGGAGTTATTCAGGGAGTTCCGACCGGTTTGGGCGAACCTGCATTTGACAAACTTCATGCAGAGTTGGGAAAAGCCATGCTCAGTATCAATGCCGTGAAGGGGTTTGAATATGGTAGTGGATTTGAGGGAGTGAAAATGCGTGGATCGGAGCACAATGATGCGTTCTATACCGAAGATGGTGTGGTGAAAACCAAAACAAATTACTCAGGCGGAATTCAAGGTGGGATCTCCAATGGACAGGATATTTACTTCAATGTAGCTTTTAAACCAGTTGCTACGATCATGCAGGATCAGGAAAGCATCGATAAGCATGGCAATGAAGCAACCGTCTCCGGAAAAGGGCGACATGACCCATGTGTAGTGCCACGCGCAGTGCCTATTGTAGAAGCCATGTCCGCGTTGGTAATAGCCGATTTCCTATTGATCGCCAGAACCAATAAATTAGAGGCTTAATCGCTATTCAAATAGACACACCAATTAGCAGCTTATGAAAAAATTACCCCTTCACGTTAAGATAATCATCGGACTTATTCTCGGGATCATCTATGCGTTTATCTCCAGTGCACTGGGTTGGAATGAGTTTACCATTAACTGGATAGACCCATTTGGAACCATCTTCATCAGACTCTTAAAGTTCATTGCGGTTCCTCTTGTACTTTTCTCAATCATCAGTGGTGTGTCGGGGTTGAGTGATGTGACCAAACTCGGTCGGTTAGGAGCTAAAACCTTGGGGATTTATATGATTACCACGGTCTCTGCCGTTGCAGTGGGCTTATTGCTAGTTAACCTGATTAAGCCAGGAGACTACATCGATGAAGAATCGCGTATCAAAAACCGAATCGCTTATGAACTCTGGGTAGATGATACCTCTGGAGTGAAACCAAAAGACAACAAGGATTTCCTGTCAGATCCAAAATATGCGGATGTGGTAAGAGAGGTCACCAACAATCCAGAATATACAACGCCCAAGGCAGATGTCTCTGATAAGATGGCTGCAGCTGAGGAAACGAAGGATGCACCGCCGCTACAGTTCCTTGTAGAAATGGTTCCTCAAAATATCATCGAAAGTATAGCCAATAATAAACTGATGTTGCAGGTGATATTCTTCGCCATATTTTTTGGAATCACGCTGGTGTTGATACCTCAGGATAAAGCCAAGCCAGTGATTGATTTCATCAATGGAGCAAATGAAGTATTTTTGAAAATGGTGGAGATCGTCATGCAGGCTGCGCCTTTCTTTGTTTTCGCATTGCTGGCTGGAGTGATTGCCAAGATGGCGGATAGTCCGGCAGAAGTGTTCGAGATATTTAAAGGATTGGGATCATATTCCATCACTTTGGTCATCGGGTTGGCCTTCATGATTTTTGTTTTTTACCCATTAATTGGTGTGCTATTCATCAAAAAGCTTGATTACAGAAAGTTTTTCAGAAATATATCGCCAGCTCAGTTTCTGGCATTTTCTACGAGCTCTAGTGCAGCTACCCTTCCAGTCACCATGGAGTGTGTAGAAGAAAACATGGGTGTATCTAAAAACATTTCTAGTTTCGTTTTGCCTGTCGGGGCTACAGTGAATATGGATGGAACTAGCTTATATCAGGCGGTTGCAGTGGTATTTCTTGCCCAGATGCACATGGTAGACCTGACCATTGCTCAGCAGTTGACCATAGTGCTTACCGCAACACTCGCATCTATAGGAGCTGCCGCTGTACCAAGTGCTGGTTTGGTTATGATGATCATCGTACTTCAGTCTGTTGGTCTAAATCCGGCATGGATTGCCATTGTATTTCCTGTAGATCGAATACTGGATATGTGCCGAACAGTGGTAAACGTCACTGGAGATGCGACTGTAGCAACTTTGATTGCAAGTAGCGAGGGTGAGTTGAATGAGGCTTAGCTCTTTAACACAACCTGTATATTTTAATTACAAACCCAAAAGTGAGGTCACTACCCCAATAACTTAATTCGAACTCATGAGATTATATTGCCTATTCCTCGACCATCTAAGCTCACATGTACAAAGCTATGCTTGTATGTTAATCGTGTTTTGCAGTAACCAATCTCGGAAAAACGTAATAGTTAAGTTATCTCCTTTCATCACCCAATTTGACCGGTACAATGCCTAAATTCTTACTTCGTATCTGTTTTTTGTGGGTGGGTTTGATCGGTACTTCAGGTTATATTATTGCTCAATCTGATATTGATTCATTAGAAAAACAACTACAGGTTGTTGAGGCACCCAAAGATTCACTCAATATTCTATACTCCCTGACAAGACATTTTGCTTCCAGAGATAATGAGCTTGGATTTAAATATTCTGATATCTTTCTGAGACTTGCTCGTAGAGAAAAGGACTCATCTCAAATTGTCAGGGCCTATTTGATGAGGGGACTTTGTTTGGTGTTTTCAGATAAGTTGGAAGAAGCTAAATCCGAGATAAGAAAAATAGCCGATTATTCTTTTAGTCACGAGTCGGAATTGGCTGTGCAAACAGGACAATACCTAGGGAATATAAACCGGTCATTAGGATATCTTGATAGTGCTCAATTTTACTATAATAAGGCTCTTTCAAACGTCACCGACAGCTCCACGTGGTATAATATGCAGAAATCACTCGCTTCGTTAGAGTATTCATCCGGCAAAGTGACTGCTACACTTGAGCGCCTACATTTTGTCCTTGAATATGAGCGCCGGTTGGGTAAATCTCGAATAGCGAGTACATGCAATAATATTGCGGTGATTTATTCGAATAGAAACGAATCCCAAAAGGCCAATAAATTTTATCTTATGGCTATTGAGGAGAGCAAGAAGGTTGGCGATGAGACCTCTCGCTCAATGTTGACAGCACAGCGAGGGGCTGCGAGAACCTATCTTGAGATTGGTGAGCTGGAGAATGCAAAATTGCATCTAAATAATGCTTATCTAATCTATGAGTCTTTTGACAATCCTTCAATACTCAGTCAATTGTATTTCATTAACGGAGAGTTGTTGGTAAAAGAAGGAAAGGTTGATTCTGCTGCTATCTTTTACAACCAATTAATTGCTCTGGCAGAGAGCATTCAGTTCCGTGAACAAAAGTTAAATGCGATAGTAAACTATCTGCATTTTCAGTTTCAACAAGATAACTATGATGTGGATAGATGGATTAATGAACTAGAATCAGATGATTTGGAAGTTAATCTTTCTATGAAGAAATCAATTAATGAAATTCTTAATCAATACTACCTTCAAAAATTAGATTATAAGAAATCGAGGTATTTTCTTGAGCAATATTGGGTGACAAAAGATAGCATTGAAGGGTTGGAGCAGGAGAATTACATATCCGAATTGGAAACTAAATACGAAACCGAAAAGAAGGACACTGAAATAGCATCCCTTTCACAACAGGCACAAATTCAAGCGCTGGAGCTAAGCCAGCGTAACACCCAATTAGTAGTAGCAGGTGTTGCACTTCTATTGGTTGTATTAGCAGGATTTATTTTTTATCAGCAACGGAAATATAAACACCAACAGGCTGTTTCTGATATCGAACAGCGAATGCTTCGTTTGCAGATGAATCCGCACTTTATCTTCAACGCCTTGT
>JAMWZA010000238.1 GCA_024305105.1 Marinoscillum sp. | reverse complement strand
CACTCCGATAGACGGAGGCTTGAGCATCCTGCTAGCAGCAGGTGGTGCTTATGGTATCAAGAAGTTGAGAGATCACAGGAAAGAGCATTAATCTACCTTCATTGCATCTGTCATTCCGACAAAGGAGGAATCAACCTTGATAACGAAAGATTGCTGAATGCAGGGAATATCTCTCCTACATCGAGATGACAAAATGTAAAAAAAGAAGTGAGGAGGCATTAACCAGTCAAACCTCAAATGGAATAGACAGAATCGCAGTATTGACTCATAGGTGTCATGCTGAGCATTTTGTTGAAAGACAAACGTGTCGAAGCATGGGGCGTCCTGAGTCGATGATGAATCGGAATCAGGATATAAACCAACTCGTAGGGGTTGTTTTTTTTAGAACAGGTGATAATGCTACCCCATTTCATTGTAAAAAATCTTTTCGCTGATGTCCATCCATGGGTTGATTTGATTTCTAAATGAACTGTAGTGTTCGTAAATCTTTCGTGTCTGATCATCTTGCTCTACCAAATCGCTAATCACTTCATTCGTAGCTTTTTTGAGCCCAGCTAAAACATTTTTAGGAAAAGCAGTGATCTGGACATCCGTTTCGTTTTTTATTTTCTGAAGGTACTCACCATTCTTTGCATCAAACTCAGCCATCATCCATCTGTTGAGGCGGTAGGCTGCAGTCCGCACTATTTCTTGTAAGTCTTTAGGCAATTCGGCAAACTTTGACTTATTGCAGATAAGTTCTAAAACAGGCCCTGGTTCATGCCAACCTGGGTAATAGTAATATTTAGCCACTTGATGGAAACCCATGTTGTAATCATGGTAAGGTCCGATCCATTCAGTTGCATCGATGACCCCTCGTTCCAGATTGGTGTAGATTTCGCCACCGGAGACAAGAATGGGAGTGCCACCCGCCTGAGCGAAGACCTTGCCGCCAAGTCCGGGAATTCGCATTTTAAGCCCTTTGATGTCATCAAGTGTATTCACCTCTTTATTGAACCATCCGCCCATCTGCACTCCTGTATTCCCACAGATTATGGGGAGTAAATCAAAAGGAGCATAAACCTCTTCCCAGAGTTGCTGACCACCTCCTGAGATAATCCAGGAGCCCATTTGTTGGGCATTCATGCCAAATGGTACGGCAGTGAAAAAAGGAGCGCATTGGAGTTTCCCCGCCCAGTAGTAGGCGGCTCCATGATTCATTTCCACGGCACCGCTACTTACTGCGTCGAATCCTTCGAGTGCAGGTATCAGCTCGCCACCACCATAAACGGTGATCTCCATACGTCCACCTGACATTTCTTTTACCCATTCGGCCATCATTTTACACCCTTCACCTACCACTGGAAAGTTTGGTGGCCAGGTGGTCGTCATTTTCCAACGGTACTTGTTGTTAAAATTGATATTAATGTTTTTTTCACCAGCTGATGTGCAAGCTGCTAATCCCAGCGTACTCCCAGCCAGAGCGGCTGATCCGGCTTTTTGAATAAATGATCGGCGGTTGTTGAATTTCTTCTCAGACATGAGGTTGAAATTAACCAATTTAAACTGTTCTCAATGAAAAGGGTTTTGTAAAACCTGAGTAGGTATTTTTAGTTTAACTGAACATGAACCTAACAAATAGTCTAAAATTTCTAGAGCAACTTGCTGAAAACAATAGCAAAGAATGGATGGATCTCAACAGAGATTGGTATCAGGAATGCCGACAAGAATTTATTGCGTTTGTCGAATCGCTTTTAAAAGAAATGCAAACATTCGAGCCAGGTGTGGCGGGTCTAGAAGCCAAAAAGTGCATTTTCAGGATCAATCGAGACATTCGATTCAGCAATGATAAACGGCCTTACAAGGTCAATTTTGGTGTAGCAATTTCCGAAGGGGGTAAGCATTCAGAAAACCCTTCTTATTATTTACATCTACAGCCGCACCAGAACTTTATTGGTGGAGGAATCTATATGCCTCCAGGGGAAACCCTAAAGAAAATTCGACAGGAAGTGGATTATAATCCGGAAGAACTAAAAAAGATTGTCGATCAGTCAGATTTCAAAAGTGTTTTTGGCGCCATCAAAGGTGAAAAGTTGAAGACAGCTCCTAAAGGGTATCCAAAGGATCATCCAAATATCGAATTTCTGAAGTTGAAAAGCTTCACAGTGATAACAGACCTGAGTGATCAAGTCGTTGGTTCTGAGCAGCTTATCGACACAGCGATAAAACACTTCAAACTCATGAAGCCATTCAATGATTATCTCGCTGTGGCTGTGAGTTAAATATTTTTCAATATTTAATCAGAAGTGTTTGCAATAGTGATATTCTATACTATTTTTGCCATCCGTTTTTGAGAGGTCTAGCACAGATATTATCAGAAACATCCAAGAAAAGGGCACTTTCCCGATAGTTATCGGGACAGTTTGTTCCTAACTCAAATTGGGGCGCTTAGCTCAGTTGGTTCAGAGCACCTCGTTTACACCGAGGGGGTCGGGGGTTCGAATCCCTCAGCGCCCACATCATTTCAACCCTGACGATTCTGTCAGGGTTTTTTTATGTCCAATGATTTTTGGGAGTTGGAGGTATTTAAGTTCATAGTCGGTTTTGTGAGTCGTATGTTCCGAGCACCTCGTTTGCACTGAGGGGGTTGGGGCGGTTCGCCGCTGCGATTCGAATCCCTCAGCGCCCACATCATTTCAACCCTGACGATTCTGTCAGGGTTTTTTTATGTCCAATGATTTTTGGGAGTTGGAGGTATTTAAGTTCATAGTCGATTTTGTGAGTCGTATGTTCCGAGCACCTCGTTTGCACTGAGGGGGTTGGGGCGGTTCGCCGCTGCGATTCAAATTTCTAATAGGTCTTCTAATTGACATTTTTAGAAGATATTGACTATCCGACTAAACGCTGAAAGTTTATCGGAGTATAATGGACTTTGTAATTAAACTTAATCAATGGACCCTTTTGAATATTTCGTCGTTCTTCAATCCCTAATACTCGGTTTGGGTATAGCTCAACTACTTACAGGAGCTGCAGATGTGATATCTAATGCTAAAAACACAAAACTCGGATTGGCTCATACACTATTCGTTTTGGTGGTTTTCTTAATGCACCTTCAAGAGTGGTGGTATAGCTATCAGTATATATTTGAAATTAAAGAATGGACTTCTCCACTGATCATGTTTCTATTGGTGTACCCCATTTTACTTTTTCTTTTAGCTCGAATGCTTTTTCCTACGGGACTTAGGTCTCACGAAAATGACCTGGAGAAGTACTACTATGATCAGTGGAAGCCTATGTTTGTGGTGATGTTTCTAATCGTGTTGATGAGTCTCCTCCAAAATGTTTTCATTTCGGGGTTTGATTGGTCTTCTCAGATACCTCAGTATGCAATGATGATCGTTTTGTTTGGCTTTTTGGGGTTGAACGTAAAGACGAAATTGGCGCACAAAATCCTTCAGGTACTCATATTTTTAGCCTGGTTACTGGCAGGAGTTCTTGATCCGCTAATCATCAAATAAAAAAGGCTCCGATTTCTGGAGCCTTTGATTTTAATGTTTTCATTGAGTGCTAGTCAATAGAGCCCATGACACGTTTCATGAATCCATTAAGCGCTTCTTTTTGCGGAGTCCCATTCTTTATTGCTTTATGAACCTCCAAAGCGCCATACATATTGGAGAGTAACTCGCCGATCACATCAATCTCTTCGTCCTTTATGCCTTTGGCTTCTGTAAGATCTTCCAGAAATTCGACGGTCTCCACCACCCAATCTTCGTCGTTCTTATCTACAAAATCAACAATGTGCTTAATTACCGGTAACCTCATTCAAAATCGTAGTTATTGTTTCTACTTTATTTCCTGCTGCTTGTGACACTAGATTGCCGCCTTTAAATCCAGCGAATGTTGGAAGATTATTTACGTCAGCTAATTTTCGCGAATTAGGGAGTTTTTCGGCGTCAACATAAACGAAAACAACATCCTCGTTTTCCTGACCCAGTCTTTTAAATTTCGGTTTGGTCACTCTACAGTTTCCACACCACGTAGCGCCATATTGCACCATTACCTTATCATTATCGCTAATAATTTGGTCTAAATTATCTTCTGTTAATTCTATCATGCTTGCTTTTGGTCTTGAAATAAAAAATTTGAGAACGCAAAAATGTGAAGAACCACATTTATTAATTTTATGATTGGATAAGCTTAGCTTATTAGTCGCTCACCGAGCTTTCTCTTACGATTAGTTCACTTTTAAGAACTACCGTTTCGTTTACCATTTGATCAGGGTTGTCGATTTGTTTGATGAGAAGTTCAGCAGCTTTTAAGCCCATTTCGTAGCCTGGCTGAGACATGGTGGATAAAGAAGGTTCATACAGGGTGCCGATTGACCAATTACTAAATCCTACTACTGAAAGATCACCTGGAACTGTTAGTCCGGCTTTCTTGGCATTCTTGATAGCTCCAATGGCCAGCATGTCCGTAGCGGCAAATAGTCCATCTATCTCTTTGGAGTTGACAAGGCGCTCTGATCGCTTGCGCCCATCTTCATAGTCTCCAGAGTCGCAATGTATTATCCACTCGTCTTTTGTGTTTAGCCCAGCTTCGCTCAACGCTTTGTTGTAGCCAGCCATTCTATCTTGATTGATAATAAGATTAATAGGGCCGCCAACATAGGCTATGCGAGTGTTTCCCTGACCTATGAGGTGCTTGGTGGCTTGATAGCCTGCGTCAAAGTCGTCTAGGACAACTTTCGGTGCATCGATTTCATCGCAGATACAGTCAAAAAACACCAAAGGTAAGTTTCGGTCTACGAATTCTTTGAAGTGTTCATAGTCGTTTGTTTCTTTTGATATGCAGGCCATTAATCCATCAACTCTGCCGTTAATGAGCGCTTTAGTATCGATTACCTCCCGTTCATATGACTCATGAGAGGAACTTATAATGACGTTGTACCCATTGGCATAGGCATGATCCTCGATTCCTCGAATAACCATGGAAAAAAACTCATGTACCAGTTGTGGGATAATAATGCCAAGCGTTTTTGTCTTGTTGCTTCTTAAACTAAGTGCAGTGAAGTGTGGGCGATAGTGATATTTTTTAGCTAACTCCTTTACAGCGTTGCGCGTTTCTAATTTCACCAATGGATTGTCAGCCAAAGCTCTGGAAACAGTGGAAACTGAAACGTTAAGCTCTTTTGCAATGTCTTTAATGGTAACAGGTCCTTTTTTCATGTTATTGGCAAGATAATCAACTCTCTAGTGTTGAGTTTTAGCTATGATTGATTTTTTCGATTTGAGCGGTCATTTGTAGGTTGCCATAAACCTGACAAAATCCTTATAAATACCCTAAAAATTGCGATATAGAAAAAATAAGCTGAGTTGCAAACGTTTGTAATTGCGCAATTAACAAAAACGCAGCTCTTTTATTGTAATTCTTTTTTAAAATTCGGTTAATTTAGTTTTATTGGTTGTTGGGATAGCGTG
>JAMWZA010000237.1 GCA_024305105.1 Marinoscillum sp. | reverse complement strand
GGTAGAGTCTAAACCCATCGAGATTGGAGATAATGCTTGGATTGGACCGAAGTGTGTGATTTTGAAAGGAGTTAAAATTGGAGAAGGTGCAGTAATCGCGGCAGGGAGCGTTGTTACTAAGGACGTTCCCCCTTTCACAGTGAATGCAGGAGTTCCTGCTAAAATGATAAAGAAAATAAACTAATATTCTATGAAGATTGGTATCCTTACGTATCACGATGGTCCGAATCATGGAGCCTTTCTACAGGCATATGCTCTGATGAGAAATTTGGAAAAGCGCAACAATGAAGTTTTTGTGATTGATTATAAGAATAAGGTTCACAATAAAATTGAAGAGAGAAGTCCATTTTTGAGATATAAGAATCCGATTAGAATACTTGATTTCTATAAAAAGAAAAAGACATTTGAAAAGGCCCACAAAAAATTCAGACTTACTAAGAGAACAACTGATCCAGATATAGTCAGATCTGAACACTTCGATAGAGTGATTATAGGTAGTGATGTGGTATGGAATTATAAAATATTCGGGTTAGATGAGTTGTTTTATGGGGATTTGAATGCCGAGCGTGTCATCTCTTATGCACCTAGTTTTGGATGGGTAAATCAGAGTGAAAAATTACCTGAAGGTTTAGGCGATCGATTCAAAAGATTTCACAGCATCTCTGCCAGAGATACTAATACACAAAACATTGTTAAAAATACCTCTGGATTAGATGCGGAATTGGTGCTGGATCCAACTCTTATTTATGATTTTGCAAAGGAAGAAATCGAATATCCTTTACCTGCTGGTTATAGAGATTACATTTTGGTCTACGCCTACAAGGCAAGTCCTGAGGTCGTTAGAAAAGCGCAGCTAATGGCTAAAGAAAAAAAACTGAAACTAATCGCAGTGGGTTATCGTCAAAAGTGGTGTGATAAGGTACTGATGGATGTAGAGCCCCTTCAGTGGCTATCTCTGATGAGAGATGCCAGGTATGTAATTACAAGCACATTCCATGGAACCATTTTTTCAATAAAATATAAGAAAGACTTCTTCTACATCACCAATAAAAAGGCATATAACAGGGTTCAATCTTTGTTTGATTTATGTCAGATTGAAGCAAACATTAATGTTGGAGAAGGTGAACTGATATCAATATCTCCTGATTACAAAAGCGTAGATAAAAACATTACTCCTGCTTCAAAATTTTCATTAAACTGGTTGATAAAAGCCGTAGACGGGTAAATAATGAAGGTTGCAACGGATTTTCAAATATTTGGAGTTCAACAATATGGTGGAATTAGCAAATACCATATGCGACTAGCTGAGGAGCTTTCCAAATCATCTGTGGACTGTAGAATTTTTGCTCCATTTCATAAAAACGAGTATCTAAAGAATGACACAAACGACTTGGTATCAGGATTTTTTACACCTCGGCTTCTTAATCTAAGTCCTAGTTTAGTAAAGATTTTCAATCAGATTATTAGTCAATCGGTGATACCCTTGTGGCATCCGGATGTTTTACATATGTCCTATTACCCAACTATTGATTTAAAGGGATCGGCTCAGAAGGTAATTACGGTTCATGACATGATCCATGAAAAATTTCCAAATTACTTTCCTAATGGCAGAAGGCTATCCACACTAAAAAGGAAGGCAATTGGTTTGGCAGATCACATTATTACCATTTCGGAGAACACAAAAAAAGACCTCATGGATATATTTGGAACTAGTGCCGAAAAGATTTCTGTGGTATACCATGGTTACGATGATATTGAATCTAGAAAACCAGATTTTGTCATAAATCAGCCATTTATATTATTTGTTGGTAACCGTTCGGGATACAAAAATTTTGATTTATTGATAGAAGCTGTTTCCCAATCAACTTTGTTAAAAGATTTTTTCGTACTTGCATTTGGAGGAAGACCGTTCAGCCGTCCGGAAATGGAAATTATAAAAGCCAAAGGACTAGATAAAAGAGTATTTCAACTGGGAGGTAACGATGAAGTGTTGAGTCATTTATATCAAAAAGCAGAATCATTTGTTTACCCTTCGGAATATGAAGGATTTGGGATTCCTTTACTGGAGTCAATGTCAAAGAGTTGTCCAGTGATTGCTAGTGATAGTAGCTGTTTTCCTGAGATCGGGGGCAATGCCTGTGAATATTTTGAGAAAAATAATATTGATTCTTTAATGGTTTCTCTGGAAAAGGTATGTTTGGACTCTGAATTTAAGAAATCTTTGGTCATGAAGGGCACACAGAGAGTAAATAATTTTTCCTGGGCTAAGTGTGCAATGGAGACAAAACTCGTTTATGAAAGCCTGAATTCTAAACATCAATAATGTGATTAATAAAGATAAGGAACTAGACCTATTCGATTTAGGTAAATATTTACTATCAAAAAAGCTATCCATCATTATCTCTATAGGAATCTCTATAGCACTGGGATTGGTTATTGCTTTTACTAGCAAAGTTGAATTTACTGCGTATAGTAAATTGCTTCCCGAAGTGAATTATGAACAAGATGCAGGATTAGGCGGATTGGGAGGTCTGGCGGGTCTTGCAGGAATCAACGTTGACTTAGGTGGAGTAGGTGGGTTATCTCCAGAGATATATCCAGAGATCGTATATAGTCTCCCTTTTCAAAACCAATTATTGAATGACTCCATTTACTTTCAGAGTCTTAGGCAAGAAATTTCACCAAAGCATTTTTTTGAAGAAATTGATCAACCATCGTTGGTTGGGTTGTTAACAGCCTATACTTTGGGGTTACCTTCCATTATTAAGTCTATTTTCATCAAAGAGGACACTACTTTTTTAGGAGTAGAATCAAAGTATATAAGATTATCCAAAGAGGAGTGGAAATTGGTTGAAACATTCAAAAGTAGAATAGGGATAAATGTTGATCCTCGGATCGGAATAATCACCATCAGCATAAAAATGCCAGATCCAGTAGCTGCCGCAGAGGTAGCAAGTAGTGTAGTTACCCTTTTGACCGAAAAGGTATCTGATTATAAGTTGCAGAAGCAGAGAACAAATTTGGACTTCCTATCAGCAAGCTTAAAAAAAGCAAAAGCCCGATATGAATATACTCAACATCAGCTTGCGTTGGCAGTAGATTCAAATAAGAATATTAATAGCTCCATGGTGACTAATGAACTCGATAGACTAAGAAATGAAAATGATATCGCATTTAGTTTATACAAAGGCCTCGCCACTCAGGTAGGACAGGCGGAAATTAAACTTAACGAATCAATCCCTGTTTTCACCGTGCTTGAACCTGTGAGAATACCGGAAGACAAGAGTGAACCGAAAAGATTGTTCATTGTGATAGGCTTTTGTTTTATGGGATTGGTATTATCATCAGGATTCCACATCACAAAGTATTTTCTAACTATAACCGATTAATATTTATCTGGACAACTGTTAAACAGACTTGATAAATGCTTGAAGCCATCATTATTCGGATAAAAAAAATCAAGGTTACAGCAGGACTTATTGTTGCTTTATTTTTGATGGGGGTCTTGAATATGAGACCAGCGATTGTTGGTCAGTTCATGGGCTCATTATATCTAGGCATTTTGGTCACTTTATTGCTGCTTGGTATTTTCATGAGGCCAATACTTTACGTTCATAGATTTCGAAGCTTCTTTTTCTTATCTGGGATTGTGTTTTTGGCATACGTTATTCTACAAATACCAATTCTTAACTTAACTAGCTATAAAGTTGGATTCGGAGCTTCCGTTTATCTTCTTTTTGGATATATCACCGTGCTTATTTGCAACAAGGATGATATTAAAATTTTCGTAAAGCTTTTTATTCTCTTGAATGTCTTATTTGGGATTAGTTATCTCGTTAGTTACGCTTTGTACATTAGTGTGGGTTTGTACCTTCCGTTGTTTAATATTGCTTTAAGCAATTCAGACAAGACGAGTTATGTGCTTCCAGTTTTGTTTCCATATTCTCCAGTCTACAACGGGATAGCAGCATTTGCGGGTTATTTTATGCCCAGAGCTATTGGCTTCATGAGGGAGCCAGGTATTTATCAGCTGATGGTTATTATTGCTTTTTGGCTGAATAGTTTTTATGATTTTAAATTGAAGCGAGCCATCACCATAATACTGATATTTACTTTGCTGTTTACCTTTTCAACAACTGGATATGCGTTATTATTATTGACTCTTTTTTGGAAATATTTCAGGGGTGCAAAAAAAGGCAGAAGGTTTCTTTATTACTCAATAGGTATTCCTCTCATAGCTGGATTGTTTTTCTTGTTGTTGACTTCAGAAAGCCAATTTGGGTTACAGGAAAAATTAGATGCAAAATCTGGATCAAGCAGAATTTTCTCGATACTCGCCTCCAAGTATTATTTGGAAAAGAGTCCCTATTTTGGGATAGGTTTTAGGAATGATCCAGATGCTATCGAGCTTGGAATAAATTTTATCGGAACGACGGCCCAACTTGGGATTGTTGGTACATTAATCATTTTGATCCCCTTTGTTTTTGTAGGTGTGAAATTGATCAAAAGCAAAGTGGAATTGGTCAATATTTATTTGGCTCTGATAGCCACAATGTTGATTGCTCAACCCATCGTTGATAAACCATTCACGTTTTTATTTTTATCAATTTTGGTTATAATGTCTGAAAAATCTAACACAAGAATTTCGAATGAGAAAACACAATAGAGCTGAATTACGGGCATTATTGAAGCAAGTAATTAAGGTATTGGTATGGTCGTTAGTAAAACATAAACAGGGTTCCAAAAAAAATATATTATTATTCGCCAATAGAAGGGGAGGGAGTACATGGATTACACAAATCATTGGAGCTACTAGAGGGATGACTTTTATTGATCATGGGTTATCCATTCACAACGTGTCTAAATACGTCTCTGGATTTGTGCCAAAGGTTGATGATGGCCACATCAGAACCTTAAATCCAGATATTAGGAATCAGCTGAAGACCTATTTCGATGAAGTTTTCAATCATGACTTAAGGGTTAATTCTCCTTGGAAATTTTGGGAAAAAACATTCAATTTTCAAACCGATAGAATAGTTATGAAAATCACTGCTGCAAAATCAGTCATTGATTTTTGTGACAAAGAATTCAATTGTCAAATAATCTATTTTACAAGGCACCCTGTAGCTTGTGCGACTGCATCTCTCAGGAACAATTGGGGACATCATCTTAAAGGCTATTTGGAAAACGATCACTTCCTTAATGCGCATTTATCTGAGTCAGAAATCAGTTTTGCAAAATCAATTTATCAATCTGGTTCAGAGATAGAAAAGCATACATTAAACTGGGTATTGGAAAATAAGGCTGCGTTAGATTTACTGCCCAAAAGGAACCATTGGTTTCATCTCACCTATGAAGAACTAGTAGTAGACACAAACCAACAACTTATCAAGTTAGCAGAGTTTTTGGAAATCAAAGACCCAAAGCCAATGCTGCATCAAGCGGGAGTTCCTTCAAGGTCTACCAGGGGGTTAAGTCAAAAAGGGACTTCCGAT
>JAMWZA010000236.1 GCA_024305105.1 Marinoscillum sp. | reverse complement strand
CCTGGAGGCTGTAGTACTTGGTACAGCTAAAAGTTTCGGCGGCACTCCTAAATTAGAAGATGCTTACGATCCCAAATCAGCAGAGCATATCAAGGCTGGAACCTACCCTACAGAAGACGGTATGGTGCCAGAAATGGAGGCTTTTAATGCTGTTTTCGAAAAACATGGAGTGAAGGTCTATCGGCCAGAGTTGATCCAGAATTTGAATCAGATTTTTGCACGGGACATTGCTTTTGTGGTGGATGACTACTTGTTCAAGTCGAATATTCTGCCTGACCGTGTACCGGAGTTAGAGGCCATTGATTATGTGATTTCTGAAATCGATCCAGATAAAGTGATCACTCCACCAGAGGAAGTGCACATAGAAGGTGGAGATGTGATGATCCACGGTGAGCATTTGTTCATTGGTACATATAAAGGTGCTGATTATCCAGATTACATTACAGCTCGAACCAACCGGGAAGGAGTAGACTTCTTAAAGGAGTTTTTCCCAAATCGAATAGTGAAAGACTTTGACCTTGCAAAATCCAATACCATAGCTGAAGACAACGCCCTACATCTTGACTGTTGTTTCCAGCCCGTAGGTAAGGATAAGGCGATTATTCATCGCGAAGGGTTTCTTGATGAACAGGATTATCAATACCTGGTGGATCTTTTTGGTATGGACAACTTGTTTCATATCTCCAAGCAAGAAATGTATCACATGATGAGTAACATCTTCTCGATTGCTCCGGATGTAGTGGTTTCTGAAAAAGGATTTACCAGACTGAATGACTGGCTGAGAAGCCATGACATTACGGTTGAAGAAATTCCTTACGCCGAGATTGCCAAGCAAGAAGGCTTGTTGAGATGTTCAACTTTACCACTTAGAAGGAAATGAATAAGCAAATTACAGACACGTTGATGATGATACGGCCTGTTTCGTTCTACATGAACGAACAAACGGCGGTAAACAACTACTATCAGAAAAAGCTCGATGGCTTATCAAACGAAGAGATTCAGCAGAGAGCCTTGCAGGAATTTGACCGGTTTGTGGCTAAACTCACTAAAAAGGGAATCAATGTGGAAGTATTTGACGATACCAAAGAGCCGTCTACTCCAGATTCTATTTTCCCCAATAACTGGGTGAGTTTTCATGATGATGGTAAGATTTGGTTGTACCCAATGTATGCGGAGAACCGTAGACTTGAGCGTCGAGATGATCTCATCGAAGCGTTGAGGAAAAAGTACGATATACAGTCAGTCGATGGGTTCTTAGACTGGGAAAAAGAGCATAAGTTTCTCGAAGGAACTGGCAGTTTGATATTAGATCGTAAGGACATGATTGCTTATGCGGCTATATCCGAGCGAACAAACCCTGATGTATTAAAGGACTTTTCTGAAAAAACGGGATTTGAGGTTGTGTCTTTTGTTGCCAACCAAACCGTAGATGGCAAGCGAATGCCAATCTATCATACCAATGTGATGATGTGTCTGGGAGATACGTTTGCTGTAATATGTCTGGACTCTATTGACAATGAAGCTGAAAGGCAAAATGTGCTAGATTCGTTGAAGAAAACGCGCAAGGAGGTAATCTTAATAACCGAAGAACAGAAGGGTAGATTTGCTGGAAACATGTTGCAGTTAGGAACGGCTGCTGGTGCTAAGTTTGTGGTGATGTCAAAGGCGGCTTATTCTTCACTTACCGAAAAGCAGATCAAGAAGATTTCCAGTCATGGAGAGTTGGTTTACAGCAGTTTGGATACGATCGAAGCTTTAGGTGGAGGAAGCGCCCGATGTATGATGGCTGAAGTGTTTTTGCCTAAGAAATAGAATTAGATGAATTTGATAGATAAACAATTAAAAGAGGAGATTGTCAAGGCTTTCAAAGCGCTGTTTGATTTTGAATTGAATACCGCTGACTTTGATTTACAGCCAACACGAAAAGAATTTGAAGGGACGCATACGTTGGTTGTTTTTCCTTATTTGAGGCATACCAAAAAAGGACCTGAGCAATCTGGAGAAGCGATTGGCGAATACCTGGTTGGGAATGCAGCTATTGTGTCTGCGTTTAATGTGGTCAAAGGCTTCCTCAACTTGTCAATTGCAGAGACTGCCTGGATTGATATCGCTAAAACCATTTCGATGGCAGACACTTTTGGAAATTTTGAAGCGACAGGTGAAAAGGTGATGGTGGAGTTTAGTTCTCCAAACACCAACAAACCACTTCACTTAGGCCACCTGAGAAATAACTTCCTTGGTGATTCGGTAGCCAAAATCCTTGCGGCTCGTGGACACGAAGTAATGAAGGTAAACCTCGTTAATGATCGAGGTATTCACATTTGTAAGTCCATGTTGGCTTATGAGAAGTTTGGACAGGGAGAGACACCCGAGACTACAGGCATCAAAGGTGATAAGCTCATTGGCAACTACTATGTTCGATTCGATCAGGAGTACAAAAAAGAAATAGAAGGACTGATTCATCAAGGTTCAGATCCTGAAGAGGCCAAGAAGAAAGCCCCATTGATGCTCGAAGCGCAGGAAATGCTGAAGAAATGGGAGCAGGGAGATGAAGCTACAGTTGCTCTTTGGAAAAAAATGAATGGCTGGGTGTTTGATGGATTCGATATTTCTTACCAGACGATGGGCATTTCTTTTGATAAGATCTATTACGAATCAGACACCTATTTGCTTGGCAAAGACATCATTCAGGAAGGATTGGAAAATGGTGTTTTCTTCAAGAAAGAAGATAATTCTGTTTGGGTAGACTTGACAGCTGACAAGCTAGATGAGAAGCTTGTACTTCGTGGCGATGGCACATCTGTCTACATGACTCAGGATATTGGGACGTGTGATTTGAAACATAAAGATTTTGCCTTCAATAAGTCCGTTTATGTGGTAGGAAATGAGCAGGATTACCACTTCAAAGTGCTGTTCACCATCATGGAAAAACTCGGTCGTGGCTATGCGGATGGTTTGTTTCATTTGTCTTATGGAATGGTTGACTTGCCTTCTGGTAAAATGAAATCGCGTGAAGGTACTGTTGTCGATGCTGATGACCTGATGCAGGAGATGTTTGATACTGCTCAGAAGCAAACCGAGGAGCTTGGTAAGATCGAGGGACTTACCGAAAATGAAGCTGAAGAGCTGTTCAGAACACTCGGCCTGGGAGCGTTAAAGTATTTCCTACTGAAGGTGGACCCGAAGAAGCGGATGTTATTTAATCCGCAGGAATCCATCGAATTTCAGGGAAACACTGGTCCGTTTATTCAGTACACACATGCACGCATTTCGGCTATTTTGAGAAGAGCTGATTCATTGGAGATTGATCAGGATTTTGATGCGACTAAAGTAGGGTCGTTACATCCACGTGCATTGGACCTGATTCATAAGTTGACAGAATATCCCAAAGTCATAGACAATGCCGCTAAGGATTATTCGCCGGCATTGGTGGCACAGTATGTTTATGAGTTAGCCAAAACGTATAATGGCTTTTACCAGGAAGTTCCCATTTTCAATGAAGACGAAACCGATGTGGTTAAATTCAGGATTGCTATCTCAGCATCAGTAGCTAAAGTGATTCGATCTGCTATGGGATTATTGGGAATAGGCGTTCCTGAACGAATGTAATATGAAGATTAAAGCCTGGATACAAGCTTTTAGGTTCAGAACCCTGCCGTTGGCATTCTCCTGTATTTTTATGGGTGCTTTTACAGCAAGGATCGACGGTCATTTTAATATAGAAATTCTAGTCTGGAGTCTAGTGACCACACTTTTTTTACAGATTTTATCTAATCTGGCGAATGATTATGGAGATGCTTCCTCAGGAGTAGATGGAGATCAGCGTACCGGACCAAAACGCACCGTTTCCAGTGGTCTGATCACGAAACAGGAGATGAAAAATGCGTTAGTGATTTTTTCCCTGTTGTCATTCGCGTCTGGCTTGTATTTGATCTGGTTGGCTTTCGGTGATCAATGGACCAATATTCTGATCTATCTGTTTTTAGGCCTTGGGGCTATTGCTGCTGCAATCAAGTACACAGTTGGTAAACGACCTTATGGGTATGTAGGACTAGGCGATGTTTTCGTACTTGTTTTTTTCGGTTTTGTAGGAGTTGCAGGCAATTATTTCTTGTATGTCAATGCTCTAGAGTTTTCAGTTATTTTTCCCGCCCTTTCTTGCGGTTTTCTTGCCGTAGGTGTTTTGAATGTCAATAACATTCGGGACATAGAATCGGATAAGGCTTCTGGTAAGTTTAGTATACCTGTCCGGATTGGCAGGAAGAAAGCGGTTTACTATCACTGGTTTTTAATTAGCGCATCCATTGTGTCCATGATAGCATATTGTGTGATGAAGGATTTAGGAGTAGGGGCCTATTTGTTCTTGATGGTTAGCCCAATGCTGTTTTTCAACGCGAGGGCGGTTAAGGTCAAGGAGACATCAGCTGGGCTCGATCCTTATTTAAAACAGCTCGCATTGACAACATTGTTGTTCGTTTTGTTGTTTGGTTTTGGAGAGCTGTTATTCTGAATCTGATCTCAATAGAATTAATTTCAGATTTGTTTAACTTAGGCTAATCTAAATTAAGAACGTCAAACACAGAACAATGAATAAAATACTCGTACCCTACGATTTTTCAGATGTAGCAAGACATGCTTTGGATTTTGCTGCCCAAATTGCGAGAAAAGCTAATTCCGACACCATTACCCTCATTAACATCATCGAGCAACCGACTCCTTCAGATTTTAAGACCATGGGCATGTCAGGTGCTGATCCAATGCAAAACATCTGGATTAAAAAGATGATTGATAAGGCAGATTCGAACATGGAAGAGATTATGTCAGAAGAATCCTTTAAAGACCTTAATCTAAAGTACAAGATTGTACTTGGCAACCCATTTAAGGAGCTTTCTGAAGAGATTAAAACACAAGGTGTGGAGTTGGTGGTGATGGGTACTTCTGGAGCTTCTGGACTAGAAGAATTTTTTACTGGATCGAATGCTGAGCGAATGGTGCGATACTCTAAAGCACCGGTTATCACGCTTAGTGAGGCGACTACATTGGAAGCAGTAAATGATATAGCTTTCGCGTCTAATTTTCACGAAGTTTCTGAGGAGTTTATTGGGCATGTCAAAAACCTTCAATCCATGTTTGGTGCGAAATTACGATTGGTTAAAATCAATACTCCGGCAAGTTTCACCACGACCAGGCACGATAAAAAGCAGATGGAAGACTTCATTGCTAAATATAAAATAGAAAACTGCACCTATGAGTCATACAACCACTCCAACGAAGAAGATGGAGTGCTGGCATACGCAGAAGATATCGAGGCAGATTTAATTGCAATCGGTACGAAGCAGCGTAAAGGTGTTGGACATTTCCTCGCAGGAAGCATCGCAGAAGATGTGGTAAATCACGCCAAAGTACCGGTCTGGACGTTCGGTCTTGAAAACGGATAACAGAAACATAACCCCGGAATTTCCGGGGTTTTTTATTTTACTATTGACTTTCTGAATTTTTAGCGTTTACATTTGCCGTATGAATTACATCGTGAAACGACATCATCACCATCATCATCATTGCGGCTAAGCAATGACACTTCTTCTGTGCATCGGCACAACCAACAGTAATTCAACAAACAATCTTCTTAATTACATATTACTAACTCATGGCATTA
>JAMWZA010000235.1 GCA_024305105.1 Marinoscillum sp. | reverse complement strand
TATTGAGTATCTGATCACACAATTTTTAGATCGATGTTTATTTAGGACAGGATTGTACTTATTACTATTTAGGCCTGATAATTGCTTCCCCACAGCTATTTAACTAACTAAAACTTTCACCGCCATGAAAAGAATACTGCTAGTGCTCACAGGGCTATTGCCGATCCTTTCAATTGCCCAATCAAACCAAAGACGGGAAATCCCCTACTTTCAGTGTCAGGTACCCGATCGGTCTGGCATCTCCTATTTACCACTTCAGGACTACTCGGTAGATGTAAAAATCGCCGGAATAATTGCAGATGTTCAGCTGAAGCAAACGTTTGTGAATTCATTCAATACACCACTTGAAGTCACCTATGTCTTCCCCGGCTCCGTCAATTCAGCGGTCTATGGACTGGAAATGAAAATTGGCGAACGTACCGTAGTGGCCAACATTGAAAAACGCAATGAAGCGCGCCAAATATATCAAACTGCCGTTCAAGACGGTCATCGTGCTTCGTTGCTAGAACAAGTTCGACCCAATGTCTACCAAATGATGGTTGGCAACATTATGCCGCAGGACACCATCGAAGTGTTACTGAAATACACCGAATATGTAGAAAACCAGGATGACACCTATCAATTGCTCGTTCCCACGACCATTGGTGATCGGTATTCCGGTGAGAACAGACGGAGAGAATCAATGCCTGTCGACCCAGCTTATATTACCGGCTCTCGGAGTCCATACCCACTGCACATTTCGGTAAACCTGGCCTCACCAGTACCCATCAATCAGGTCAACTCTAATACACACAAAATTGACTTGAACGTACTGGATCAGAACCATTGGAAAATTGACCTTAATCCCTCGGAAACGTATGCCGCAAATAGAGACTTTATTCTCAACTACCGCTTACGGGGTGACAACCCCAAGAGCGGACTTTTACTCCACGAAGGTGAACAGGAAAACTTCTTCATGCTGCAAATCCAGCCACCTAAGAGTGTTGCTATTAATAAGGTACCACCCAGAGAATACCTGTTCGTAGTGGACGTTTCAGGATCCATGCAGGGATTTCCCATGTCCATAGCCAAAGACCTGATGGTAGAATTGCTCGAAGACCTGCGTCCCAATGATATATTCAATGTTATCCTGTTTGAATTTGGGGATTCTCAACTCTTTGGATCAAGCCAACTAGCTACTACTAACAATATTAAAAAGGCATCTAGATTTATGCGTACCCGAATGGCCGGTGGCGGAACCAATATGGCTTCAGCATTAAGGAATGTTTACCGGTCTATTGATGATAGTCCAACCTCCCGATCTGTGATCCTTATTACAGACGGACATATCGAAGCAGAGAAAAAAGTCTTTCAGGAAATCCGAAATAACCTGTACAAGGTCAATGTTTTTGCCTTCGGGATCGGTCCTTCCGTCAATCATTACCTGATCAAAAATGTAGCCAGCGCAGGCATGGGAGAGGAATTCATCGTTACTGACCCTGCTTTCGCTAGCAAACAAGCTACGGCACTGACCAGCTACATCAAGCGACCGGCTCTGACCAATATCCTAATCGATTTTCAAGGAAACGATGATTACGACCTATCTCCCACTAGCTTACAAGATGTACTGAGTGGAAGACCGCTGACGGTATTTGGAAAATACCGCGGAGACTTTACTGATGCTATTTCAGTCAGTGGGTATTCAGGTCAGGAAACGTATCAGGAGACCATTGTGCCTCCATCCATTAAGTATCAAAACCCGGCACTTACCTATTTATGGGCCAGAAATCGTTTGAAGGACATGGAACTATTTGGTATCGAGGGACTCGATCAAAAGTACGCGATGACCAATATTGGCCTCAAGTATCATCTACTAACCAAATACACGTCCTTTGTAGCAGTAGATAGCGAAGTGGCCAATATATCCAATCAACTGGCCAGCATGAAGCAGCCTCTGGCTAAACCTTTTAACCCAACTCCATCCAATTTTCAATATGCTCTCAGACCAGGCGCTGCCCGAAGCAGGGTAAATGCGACAGGTGCTGTCAGTAGAGCCGCAGGTTACTCAGAGATAAATGTCTTTTTACCTCCTCAAACGAAAGTCTCTGCCCCGGTTACTTTGATACGTTGGCAAAACAATGGATCTGATCCAGAAAACTATACGGTCACGGTCGAGAATATCTACAACGAGGAATTACTTCGAATAGAAACTAAAGACGACCACTTCTGGCTCAACTTTGAGGAATTGAATGACAATAGCAACTTTAAAGGCTACCTCATTAAAATATCCAATGGAGTTGATTCCGTGAATGAAATTGGTGTTAAACTGATCAATGGAGCGGGATCAAATTATAGAGACCTCTACAATTTGAATTTCACGTTCACTTTGGAAGAGTATCTCACTGCCATATCGGATTTGGAACGACAAGACCTTCATGTAGATGCATTGACTTTGGCAGAAATTGCCCTCACGCTTTATCCGAAGGACGAAGAGCTCAGAGAAATTCATGAAATGATATGGTATAAATTGGATCTGTATTGACCTCATCCGTAGTAGCATAAGCAATATGCACCCGGAACATGATCGTCAAATAAAAAATGAGCAACTTACAGGCTGTTCCTTGCACATATTGCTTTGAAAGATCTGCTACTTATTACTCCTCCGTTTACCCAGCTAAACACTCCGTATCCTGCCACTGCTTACCTAAAGGGGTTTTTGAATACTAAAGGTATTGGTAGTTATCAATTGGATTTGGGCATAGAGGTGATTCTGGGGCTATTTAGTCAACCAAACCTGACGAAAATATTTGATCTGGCAGCTGAAAATGATACCATTCAGTCTGACAATGCTCACCGTATTTATGCGTTAAGAGACAGTTATCTCAGTACCATTGATCAGGTGATCCGATTTCTACAAGGCCATGACCAAACGCTTGCTCGGCTGATTTGTACAGAACAGTTTCTTCCACAAGCCTCCAGGCTCCAACTAGATGAGGACCTGGACTGGGCGTTCGGCAGCATGGGAATGCAAGATCGTGCCAAGCACCTGGCCACCTTGTATCTGGAGGACCTATCGGATTTCATTGTAGAGTGCGTGGACGAGCACTTTGGTTTTAGTCGCTATGCGGAGCGTCTCGGCAGAAGCGCCAATAGTTTCGATTCACTTTATGACCAATTACAGGAAGAACAGACGTTCATTGATCAGCTTACGCTAGATATTCTGAACTCTACCATTCAGCAGGTCAATCCAAAACTGGTAGCTTTTTCTGTTCCATTTCCCGGCAATCTTTATAGCGCCTTTCGTTGTGCGCAACTTATTCGTAATAAATATCCCACCATTCAGATAGCTATGGGCGGCGGTTTCCCCAATACAGAACTACGCTCGCTATCCGATGCACGGGTTTTTGAGTTCTTTCACTACATCACCTTAGATGACGGAGAATTACCTATCGAATTGTTAGCTGAGCATGTATTGAAGGGAGGTAATACTACTACACCTAATTTTAAACGAACGTTTCGTCTGGAGCATGATCAGGTAGTGTATCAAAATGATTCGACCAGACGTGATTACAAGCAGAGTGAAGTTGGCACACCGGATTATTCGGATCTTCCATTAGACAACTACATTTCGGTCATCGAAGTAGCTAATCCGATGCACAGCCTCTGGAGTGATGGCCGATGGAACAAACTGACGATGGCTCATGGCTGCTACTGGGGAAAATGCACGTTTTGTGACATTTCACTGGATTACATCCGACTTTATGAACCCATTGCGGCCAAAACACTGGTAGACCGAATGGAGCAATTGATAGCTCAAACAGGCGAACGTGGATTTCACTTTGTAGATGAAGCTGCGCCACCAGCACTCATGCGAGAGTTAGCTCTTGAGATTATCAAACGCAAACTGACTGTCACCTGGTGGACCAATATCCGGTTCGAAAAGCATTTTACAAGAGACCTGTGTGTCCTCTTACAGCATTCCGGATGTATTGCTGTATCGGGTGGATTAGAGGTAGCTTCGGATCGTTTGCTTCAGCTGATAGACAAAGGCGTCACCGTAGAGCAGGTGGCCCAGGTGACCCATCACTTTACAGAGGCCGGCATCATGGTGCATGCTTACCTCATGTACGGCTACCCTACTCAGACCGAGCAGGAAACCGTAGATAGCCTTGAAATGGTTCGTCAGCTATTCGAACTAAATGTGATCCAATCCGGATTCTGGCATCAGTTTGCTCTGACAGCACATAGTCCCATCGGGCTGAGCCCGGCAGATTACGGAATACTGCCCGAAGTAAAAAACGCCACATTTGCCCACAATGACATTGATTTTGAAGATACCACTGGCATTGATCATGGAGCTTATAGCCATGGACTGAAAAAGTCGCTTTTTAATTACATGCATGGATTGGGATTTGACCTCCCACTGCAGAGTTGGTTTGATCATCAAATACCACGAACCACGATTCGAAAAAATTACATTGATAACTGCATCGAGCAAAACACAGACTTCTGGCAAATGAAGCCTACTGCCAAAGTGATTTGGCTTGGTGGTTTCCCAGCATGTCTGGAGTTTGAAAAAAGCAAAAAAGGCAAGGTCAGGACCTTTCTACAGATGGATTTCCACAACCGACAGGGATCTTTCTCCATTTCACTTCTACAGGAACAAGGTGAATGGCTCGCAGAATTTCTGAAACGTGTAAGTGTCGGGAATAAGCCCCTGACATTGGCAGACGCAAAATCCTCGTTCGAAAGTCAGTTCAAGGACTTTGAACCATTCTGGCACAGCAAACCCATTATGACTTTACGTGATCATGGGTTGCTAATCCTGTAGATTTACCAAGCAAAACTGACACATGAGCAAGAAGAAACAGAAATTCGTCCCAAAGATTCACCCTCGCAACAAACATGCGGGTCGGTATGATTTCGATGCATTGATCGCATGTGATCCAGACCTGGAGTCTTTTGTTATCCCCAATATCCATGGAGGTGAGACCATCGACTTTGCAGATGCTGCGAGTGTCAGGGCATTGAACAAAGCACTGCTTAAACTTCACTATGGGATCACCTTTTGGGAAATCCCTGAGAATTACCTGTGCCCACCTATTCCCGGTAGGGCAGATTACATTCACCACATGGCCGATTGGCTATGCGCTCATAACTTTGGAAAAATACCTGTCGGTCCAAAAATCAAATGCCTGGATATAGGTGTAGGCTCCAGCCTCATCTACCCCATCATTGGTATTAGGGAATATAACTGGTCATTCTTAGGATCAGATATTGATCCGGTTTCGATAGCCTCCGCTCAAGAAATTGCCAATCAAAATCCTGCCCTCTCCGATCAATTAGCGCTACGCCATCAGGACAAGCCTGATGACATCTTATATGGCGTGATCACAAAAGAATCCCAAGTTGATCTCGCCATTTGCAACCCTCCATTTCATCAATCAGCCGAAGAGGCACAGCAAGGCACCAATAGAAAAGTAAGTAATCTCACAGGTCAACAAGTCAAAAACGCCGCACTCAACTTTGAGGGTCAGCCCAATGAGCTTTGGTGCAAAGGTGGCGAAAGGAAGTTCATCCAAACCTACATACGGGAGAGTCAAAAATTCCATACGAATTGTTTTTGGTATTCGTCATTGGTTTCCAAACAAAGCAACTTGAAAGCCATTCAGGATGCACTGGACTCCGCCGGAGCAGTTCAGGTTCACACCATCCCAATGGGCCAGGGAAA
>JAMWZA010000234.1 GCA_024305105.1 Marinoscillum sp. | reverse complement strand
ACTACAGCCTCCAGGGGTGATGTTTCGTCTTTAATGTTTAGCGTAATCATTTGGGTATTTTTGGAAATGAATCCGCAAAAGTAAATGATTGAAAACATATTTGGGTCTGATCAAATATTAATATTAGTGGCACAGTGTTTTGCGATTTTTTACTGATTATTGTGCCTCATTACAGAAATTGAACCTCAAACGCTTTCGCTGATGAAAAGCTATTCAGACTTAATTGAACAAACATTTTACTTTCCTACCAAGGAATTTCGGGTAGAAAATAACCAACTATGGTTTCACGATGTAAACTTAATGGACATCATTAAGGAGTATGGAACACCGTTGAAACTTAGCTATCTGCCGAAAATCAGTGAAAACATCCAGTATGCGAAGAAAATATTCAATGAAGCGATTCAGAAGAATAATTATGAAGGCAAGTACAGCTACTGCTACTGTACCAAGTCTTCTCACTTCAACTTCGTACTGGAAGAGGCTCTCAAAAATGACATTCACATTGAAACGTCATCAGCGTATGATATTCCGATCGTTCGGCGATTGAATGAAACCGGACATTTCAGCAAAGAACGGATGGTTGTTTGTAATGGATTTAAAAGACCATTGTATCTGGAAAACATTACCAACCTCATCAATGACGGCTTTAGAAATACCATTCCGGTTTTGGATAATCTGGATGAAATTGCTCACTATCACAAAAATGTAGACGGTGAATTCAAGGTAGGCATCCGTATTGCGGCAGACGAAGAACCCAATTTTGCTTTCTATACTTCAAGGCTTGGTATTCGGTATGGAGACATAGTGCCACACTACAAGGAAAT
Source organism: Marinoscillum sp. (assembly GCA_024305105.1). Lineage (GTDB taxonomy): Bacteria > Bacteroidota > Bacteroidia > Cytophagales > Cyclobacteriaceae > Marinoscillum. Next base: position 4,955 of record JAMWZA010000234.1, on the reverse strand, counting down.
GATCGCTGGCTCCAAAGCCAAGCTCAAACTACTTCACTTCTTCATCAATACCGGGATCAAAGATTCGGCTTATTACTGGAGTGAATTAAGTCGCTTTATTTACAAGTACTGTGAGCTTAAAAAAATCTGTCCGGATCTGGATTCAGTCGATATTGGTGGTGGGTTTCCCATTAAAAACTCTCTGGGGTTTGAATTTGATTATAGCTATATGGCTGATCAGATCGTCTCGAATATAAAGTGGATCTGTCAAAAGAATCACGTTCCTGTACCAAACATCATTACGGAATTCGGATCGTTTACCGTAGGAGAAAGTGGCGCTACTATCTATTCTGTGCTCAATCAGAAACTACAAAACGATAAAGAGCTTTGGTACATGATGGACGGTTCGTTCATCACGCACATGCCAGATGTCTGGGGACTCAATGAGAAGTTCATCATGCTTCCGGTAAATCACTGGGACAACCCGTTCCATCGGGTAAACATCGGCGGACTGACCTGTGACAGTCAGGATTATTATGATTCGGAGGCCCACATCGGGGAGGTATTTCTACCAAGAACAGACGAAGAAGAAACATTGTTCTTTGGATTCTTCCATACCGGCGCATACCAGGAATCACTTGGCGGCTATGGAGGCATTCAACATTGTCTGATCCCAGCACCGAAACACATCATCATTAACAAGGACAAAGATGGCAAGGTAGAGTCCAAACTGTTTGCCCCAGAGCAGGAAAGTGAACAAATGATGAAAATACTCGGATACGGAAAGTGATTGGGGACGAGTGGGTGAAGAGACTTTTATTGGAAGCCACACGTTTATTCTTTGCAGATAAATACCGCTTCATCTAATTTGGTAGTTTAATTAAAAAGGCAGTGCACAAAAACCTCGTCATCATACCCACTTACAATGAGAAGGAAAACATCCGCGATATTGGTGTAGCGGTGATGACACTGCCTGTGCCCTTCGAATTGCTGATCATCGATGACGGATCGCCAGATGGCACTGCCGATATCGTTCGGGACCTACAACGGGAGTTTGAAGGAAGAATTCACCTGATAGAGCGTAAAGGAAAGCTTGGCCTGGGAACGGCCTACATCAGAGGTTTCCAGTATGCAGTGGAGCATAAGTATGATTATGTCTACGAAATGGATGCAGACTTTTCGCACAACCCAGAGGACCTTGTTGCTTTGTATGAAGCTTGCGCCAATGGTGGAGCGGACATGGCCATAGGCTCTCGATACATCAAAGGTGTGAATGTGGTCAACTGGCCAATGGGAAGAGTCTTGATGTCCTATTTTGCCAGTATCTATGTACAGCTCGTAACCGGTCTACCAATAAAAGACAGTACGGCAGGTTTTAAATGCTACCACCGCAGTGTTTTGGAAACCATCGATCCCAATAAGATTCAGTTTATTGGCTATGCCTTCCAGATTGAAATGAAGTTTAATGCCTGGAAACACGGGTTCAATATAGTGGAAGTACCGATTATCTTCACCGAACGAGCAAAAGGAAGCAGCAAAATGTCAAGCGGCATTTTCAAGGAAGCCGTCTTTGGAGTGATCCAGATGAAAGTCAAGAGTCTATTTCGAAAGTACCAACCGCATCATTTGGCTAAATAGTCTAGTCGAATCGGATTGCCTTAATCGGTTTAATCCTTGAAATCACACGAAGCGGAATAAATAAGGCGATCGCAGTAATCCCAATTACAAAAGCATTGATCCAAAATACAGCCATCATATCAAACTTAATCGGTACGTGGTTCATGTAGTAGTTTTCAGGATCAAGTGGCATGATCTGAAACGTCAGCTGTGCCCAGCAAAATAGCAAGCTGAATAAGTTACCCCAAAACAGGCCTCTCAAAATCAGATTTAATCCATTGAAGAAAAATATTCTGCGTATTAATCCATTGGATGAGCCCAAAGACTTCAAAACGCCAACCATCTGCGTACGCTCCATAATCAAGATAAGCAGGATACTTACCATATTGAATGCCGCTACAAAAAGAACCAAAGTGAAGAAAATGATCACATTTCGATCCAATAACCGCAACCAATCAAATATCTGCATGTACTTGTCGCTAACTTTGTCTACATATAGATCGGTGTCCGTATTTTCGAAGACCAATGTTTCTGCCTCATCCATTTTAGATGGGTCATCCAAAAATATTTCTATTCCTCCCACGGTTTGATCTCCCCAATTATTCATTTTACGAACGAGATTGATATCTCCCAGGATGACTTTCTCATCAAAGTCCTCCAGACCAGTTTCATAAATCCCGGTAATCTGTAGGTTTCTATATCTCGGAGGGTTTTGAACAAAAAAGACCAACACCTCATCGCCTACGTTTAACCGCAGGTAGTTGGCGATTTTGGAACTCAAGGCCACCTCCGTCCCATAGCCTTCCTTAGGAAAGTCGGGAAATGATCCCGCAATCATGTGCTTGGCAAAGGACGCCGTATCAAATTCATTATCCAGTCCTTTTAAAATAACCCCTTGTACTTCCTCATCGGTTTTTAGCAACCCAGCCTTGAAAGCATATGTTTGGATGTAATCAACCCCGGGTAAGCTGGTCAGACTGGCCTTTAACGTATCACTGGCAATAATCGACGTTTGTTCATAAGACGTAGAAAGCGTGTACTTACTCACTATCAAATGACCGCTAAAACTGTATATTTTCTGCTTGATCGTATCCTCAAAACCCTTCAGAATCATGAACGCACAGATGAGTGCCGCCAGCGCCACAGCAATACTCACTACGGCAATTTTGTTGATCACCGTCGAAAACGATCCGGCATCATTATTGGTTATTCTTTTAGATATGAAATACGGTAAATTCAAGATTCGTATTTTTGAGAAATGCAATATTACAAGATATCTATTTTGAAGCCCTTTTTATTCACAATCTTTTTAGCAACCTCGCTAATAGGACACACTCAATCTGTTGCAGTTGGAGCTGAGCGAATGAACGAATACCTTCCGCTTTTACAGCGTAAGAAAGTAGGACTATTGGTCAATCACACCTCCCTGGTCAATCACACTCATCTAACCGACACATTATTGTCTTTGGGTATCGATGTTGCTAAAGTCTTCAGCCCTGAGCATGGTTTTAAAGGCAACAAACCTGATGGCGAAAAGATCACGGATGAGACTTCCTCCAGATTTGAATTGATCTCTTTGTATGGAGAGGCAAAAAAGCCTACTACAGAACAATTAAAAGGTCTTGATGTAATGGTGGTCGATATGCAGGATGTGGGCGTTCGCTGCTATACGTATGCCAGCACCATGACCTGGATGATGGAGACCTGCGCAGAGGTTGGATTACCTGTAATCGTTCTTGACCGACCCAACCCAAATGGGAGTTACGTGGATGGGCCTGTACTAAATGAAGCTTATGAATCGATCGTTGGGCTACACTCAATACCATTAGTGCATGGGCTAACACTAGGTGAGCTGGCACTAATGATTAATGGCGAAGGCTGGCTGAGAGATGAGCTCAAATGTGATCTTCAAGTGATAAAGACACAAGGGTGGGATCATTCACAACCGTATTCATTGCCTGTTGCTCCTTCCCCTAATCTTCCCAATGATCTGGCAGTAGCACTTTACCCATCACTCGTCCTATTTGAGGGAACAGTGGCCTCTGTGGGTCGTGGAACGGACTTTCCTTTTCAAGTGGTAGGCCATCCTGATTTCAAAGGAGGTAGCTTCGGGTTTACACCTCATCCAAATGAAGGATCAAAATACCCACCATTAGAAAATGAATTGTGTGTAGGCTTAAGCTTTATCGGCCAACAGCCAACTTATGAGCTAGATCTGGAGATCATTCTAAGGCTGTACCGAAACACTGAGGTGGACGATTTTTTCAATGATTATTTTATCAAACTGGCAGGCACCACAGAGCTAGCCCGAGAAATAGAATCTGGGAAAAGTGAATTAGAAATACGGTCATCGTGGGAAAAAGAACTTCGATCTTATCATATTCTTAGAAAACGCTATTTGATCTACGATTAGCCAAAGAGTTAATCAGTGACCATTTGATAGTCCTGAAGATTGTAGATCTCATTCAACAGGTTTTGATTAAACCATGATTTTAGCTGGCTCATAACATCATCCTGATGGTTCACACAGCCATGGTTATCTCCTTCATAAGCTCTCACGAGATAAGGAATGTCGTATTTCGCTAAACTATCCACAAAAACAGGGATTTGGCCAAAATCAACACTCTTATCCTCAGTACCATGCAATATCATGATTGGGACCTCCTTCGGTAACTGGTCTACCCAATTGACCGCTGACCGCTTAATCAACTCTGTAGATTCATTTTTATGGAATTGAGGAATAAGGCTCTCACAAACCTCCCCTATTTCAGGGTGATATTTTATGGTATGTGACAAATCTGTAATTCCTCCTAAGTTGGCAATTGCTTTGATTTTGTGATTCTGATCTTCTCTTAGTGCCAGGTAACTCATCATTCCTCCCCTACTCAATCCAAACAGACCCACACTACTCGTATCAGCGCCTTCTACCTGCCCTAAAGCATCAATCAGGTTAAAGATGTCATTTACGTCCTCCCCTCCGAATTGCTCCTTACCTTCACTTCCTGAGTTGCCCCGATAATTAGTTGCTGCTACAATAAAACCCTCTGCTGCCAATGGAGCCAGGATGTCTACAGCATGCGCTACCAAAAGCTGACCCAGGTCTTGATTTCCTCCTCGATTGTACAAAATCACCGGAACAGTGTCTTTCAGGTCTTTAGGTTGAACCAGAAAACCTGTCACCATTAAACAATCGCTCTGATAAACAATACTAAATATCTCTACTTGATTCAAATATTGATACTCATCAGGGTGATTGACGACCTTCTTATTGATAGGTGTCTGACTGACATCAACTGTTCTCTTAATAATCAATTGATCAGGGCTAAAATCACCGTAAACCGCTTTAACCTCCAAAGGAG
>JAMWZA010000233.1 GCA_024305105.1 Marinoscillum sp. | reverse complement strand
ATTCTAGTTGATTTGGTAAATGAAAAAAGACAGAAAGATGGCTTCACAATAAGATTTACAGACTCTGGACCAGGCATAGCAGATAAGTTTGGCGATATGATCTGGGAGCCACTATGGACAAGAAAAACGAACAAAGAAGGTATAGAAAGTGGAACTGGTCTAGGCTTAACAATAGTCAGCTCCATTATTACGGAAGCTAGTGGATCAAAAACAGTAGAAAATGACTCTGAATTTGGTGGAGCCAGATTCACTTTTTGGATGCCAAAACGATAAATGTATGCCAGCGATAGGAATAATAGATGATAAGAAAGATCAGAGAGAATCGATCCAAAGAATCATTCAAAATGACTTGGAAGCTAGATATTCAGAGTGGTCTTGTATTGACACTTATCCGTTTACGGAAAGAGAAGAATATGTTTCATGGATAGGAGAGAATGACGTAGCTGTTTTGATACTTGATGAACAACTGACAGGTGAGAAGTCTTCAGAGGGAACGAATGTAGATTATGATGGTCATGATCTAATACAATTTATTAGGAAGGTTCATCCGACATTACCCGTTTTTGGTATGACAGCTTATGGGGCAAATGCTGAGGAATTACAAAATGAATATGGAAACTTTGAAGATATACTCGAGGATAAAGACTTCTACAAAAAGTATTCTGAAAATATTGACCGATTTATAAGATCAGGACAGAGATTTACTCAAACCTACCAAGAGGAGTTAAATAAGATTTCTAAGGTTTCCAAGGCTATAGCTGAAGGCAAAGATGTTCCTCAAGAGGAAATTGATGAAGTGCAGGCGATCAAGGAAAGGCTTGGATTTCCATTCGATATAGATGGAATGAAAAACAGATCAGCAGCGCTAGATCAAATGGAAAAGCAACTGAGTGACTTTGAGAATATAGTGGACGAAATAAAGAGCTTCCTGAAATGAAATGGCGAAGAATAAAAAAGGAAAATTCTAAACAGCCTGATAAAGGGACTTACACTGATTGGAAGGATCAATTAGCTGATGAAGGATACAATCAGTGCGTCTATTGTGCGATACATGAAGGAGGATTCGGTAGAAGAAATTACCATGTAGAGCATTATAGACCAAAAAGTTGTACGGAATTCAAGCATCTAGAGAACGACATCACCAATCTTTTTTTTGCGTGCTGCATCTGCAATTCATTTAAAAGTGATTTTTGGGAAGACCCATCCGATAAATTGGATAATAGTGCATTTCCCGATCCATCTAAAATAAACTATTCACTCTTATTTGAACTTCTTTCAGATGCTAAACTTCGAGGAAAGAATGTAGCCGGGAGTTTCCTGGTGGAAAAACTGAATCTAAACAGACCACAATTGATGGTGGAAAGAAAGCTAGTTAGCTTGTTAGATAGAATGGAAACGGGTATACAGTCCGTCTCAAAGTTAAAAAAAGCCCTTATTGAGAAGGTGAAAGAAACGGGAGAGGAGAGGGCTCTCGAATTGCTCTCTAAACTTGTGGATAGCTATGGAAGTTTGAACCTAGCTCAATTGGAAATTAGGAAGTCAATACCTTATACAACAGCCGATACTAAAAGATGAATTTGTTAAATCAAAAAGGGATAGACAAATGGCAAGGAGTGGGAGTATATCCAACTCCATTTAATCTTCTTGATGATTTCTCTGAATTTGTCCTAAGTAAGGTCAGTAAAAGGATGAATTCAAAAAATAATTCAATTGAACTATTGGACATTTTCAGTGGTGATGGGCGTATTGGCAAATCAGTGAGCGAAATAATTAGGTCAAAAAATGGAGTTAATACAAATGTGACATTTATCGAAGCGATGAGAACTTCGTTAAAATTGATTAAACCAAAGCCTAACTTTACGATTCTACATCAAAATGTATTTGAGATCAAATCAACGAAGAAATACGATATAGTAGTTTCAAACCCGCCTTATCTAGTTCTTAACTCTAATACTTCTGAATCCCTTGGCATAGACTGGAATTTCGCAAAAAAATACTCTAAAAACCTTTATGCCCTTAGTATTTTAAAGGGATTAGAAATGTGCAGTGATGATGGTGCTTTAGTCGTTATTGCTCCTTTTGGATATCTCAGAGGTTACGAGAGCATTAAATTCAAGGAAAAAATCGAAGAGGAATGTTCAGAAGTGATAATTAAAGCAAGTCCTTTAAGAACGTTATTTGAAGGTGTAAATCAAGACATAGGCTTTCAATGTTTCTACAAACGATCTAAAGGTGATAAATCGCCTACATATTGGAGCTTTGGTTACAATGGACATGAGGCAAGCGAAATCAAGGAACAGATCAATGTACAGGTCAAAAATCATGACCGTTCGAGATCAAAAATGAAAGTAAGGGTTGGACCAATCGTTTGGAACAGATCTAAAGAACATCTTATAGGATTTAATAAAAACCAAACCAATTGTGTACTGGTTTATGGTGCCAATATTCGTCATGATGGTGAATTAGACCTTAAGGTGAAAAAACTATCAAATCGGCAGTTTATAAAATCTTCGGGAATGTCTAATGGAGATTTTATCAAAAAGAATGCAATCCTTTTAAGGAGAACATTACGTGGATCACCTGGAAATTGGATAGTGGATTCAACTGTAATTATGGAAAAAGAACAGGCTTATACAGCAGAAAATCATGTGATAGTAGTTGAATTAGAAGAAAACAATACCTTTAAAGAATTAGATTCAATAAGAAGAATTCTTTGTAATAGAATTGAAGACTATTATTCCATTTCAGGTAGCCCAACGATAAGTACCAAAATTGTAGAATTATTATCTAGAAATATTAGATAATAGGATATAGCGATATTATGTTAAGTAAAATCAATTATACGACCAGGTGGGCTGGCAAGGACTAGCCGTCTGCACAAAATCCCGAGGGTCGGTTGTCCTGATAGCTATCGGGAGTGTGCTGGAAGTGATTATTTTGGTCCGACGGGGAACCGTCCGGCGTGTAGCGCTAGGGTTTTTGATCGGACCGCCGACGCGATTACTTTTCACCGAATCGTCGGACCGCAGTGAAAAAAGGCTACGCGCCCCGGTAAAAGCCCAGCCTCCGGTAGCTATCGGAGTGAGCGACACAGTGAACACAGACTAGGCGTCCCCGATAAAAGATGGATGACCTGTGAGCTATTCTAATTCTGCTACAAGCGTCAAGAGATTCCCACGTCGCTATCATCCGTTAACCAACGGATTGAATAGCTCCTCTGAATGACGCTTGAAATTAGCTTGTGCTGTGTGGGCCAAACAGAGCGTTGGCCAGCAAGGCTGCTCGCCCCGTGGATATTATGATTCGATTTAGGCCACTCATTTCGGTTTTACTATGCCAGCTATTTCGGTTCAAAACCGGCCAATTTTTACTGAGCGCCTTTAGGTGTTTCGGTTCGATTTAGGCCACAGTCTTTTTGAATAAGCGTTAAGATTTCGGTTCGACTTATGCCACTTTGAGAGTTCATTACTGTTAACCTCGCCATCAAAACACAAACACGATGGCGAACAAACTGGATATAATGGACTTAAGGCAAATCATCAACCTTCACCTGGATGGTAATAGCAACCGTAAGATTGCTGAGCTACTCGGGATCAACCGGAATACTGTTAATAATTACCTGAGCTCTATGAAGGCCTCAGATCTAACATTAAAAGACCTGCAGGCACTGTCAAATAGTGACTTAAGTGAACTGTTCTCACCTAAAACCACAATAGATAATGAGCGTTTCAAGGCACTGATGGCCTTTTTTAAGACCATGCATCCCAAGCGAAACCACCCGGGGTTCACGCTACTCTATCATTATCACCTTTATCAAACTCAGACTAACAACCCCTACAGCTACACCCAATTCACCCAACACTACCAGCGCAGCTACAACATCCCTAAAGGCTCTATGAAGCTACAACATGAGCCAGGAAGAGAACTATATGTTGATTATGCAGGCAAAAAGCTTGAAGTAGTTGACCCTAAGAGTGGCGAAATCACACAAGTGGAGGTATTTGTGGCCACTCTTCCTTTCAGCCAGTACACCTATGTCGAAGCCTGTTACAGCCAGAAAAGAGAAGACTTCATCGCTTGCCTAAACAACGCACTAGCTTATTTTGGCGGTGTACCTCAGGCCATCGTTTCTGACAACCTCAAGTCAGCCGTCACCCGATCCAGCAAATATGAGGCAGTAATCAACAAAACCTTCAAGGACTTTGCACTCCACTACAGTTGTGCTATCAATCCCACACGCAGTTACTCTCCCCAGGACAAATCCTTGGTCGAAAGTGCCGTTCGGCTTACCTACCAGCGGATTTATTACCCAATGCGGCAGATGACCTTCTTTTCTTTAAGTGACCTCAATACAGAGATCCAAAAGCACCTGAAAAGCTATAATAATGTGCTGTTCAAACTCAGGGAGTCTTCTCGCAGCGAGCTCTTCCAGTCCATCGAACAGACGCTTCTAAAGCCTTTGCCCGGTCAGATTTACCAAATCAAGGAATACGCCCAGGCTAAAGTGCAAAAAATGGGATATGTCTATATGTCCGCAGACAAAACCTACTACAGTGTGCCCTATCGCTATATCAGCTGCCAGACACAGCTACATTACACCCCCACACACGTAGAAGTGTATCACAAAAACGAACGTATTGCTTGTCATAAGCGCATCAAAAAGCGAGGAACCTACATCACCAATGAAAGCCATCTAGCCAGTACACATCGGGCCTACAACCAATGGAGCCCTGAGTATTTTATCAGTCAGGGACGAAAAATAGGGTATAATGTAGAGCTATTTCTTACAGGTCTCTTTGAGCAAGGTGACTATCCCGAGATCAATTACAAAAGAGCCGTAGGAATTATCCAGCTCTCCAAGACATATAGCATAGAACGAGTCAATAAAGCCTGCCTGAGAGCTGTTCAGCATGACATCTACAGCTATCAGCGCATCAAGAATATCTTGAAAAACAATATGGACCAATATGATCTGGAGATTGATGAGGATAAGTCCTCACATATACCAGGCCATGAAAACATAAGAGGAAAAGAGAATTATCAATAAATCAATACAGATGAATAACAATCAAACAATTGAGAAGCTCATGGGCATGAGGTTATATGCCATGGCAGAGTTACACCGTCAAAATCTGACCAGTAATGCTCACCAAAAAACAACTATTGACGAGTACCTGACAGTACTCACCGACTGTGAATGGGAAGACAGGGAAAACAGGAAAACAAAACGCCTGATGCAGAAAGCTGGGTTTAAGCAACAAGCCAACATGGAGGAGATTATATTCTCAGAGGCCAGAAACTTGGATAAAAACATGTTTGACCGACTCTCCACCTTACAGTTCATTGATCAAAAAGAAAACATCATCATCACAGGACCATCCGGGGTAGGTAAAAGTTATCTGAGCCAGGCGTTGGGCAGATTAGCGTGTCTCCGTTCGTATAGCACGCTTTATCATGTTACAGGTCGGCTTCTCAATAAACTAAAGCTCTCCAAAGTAGATGGCACCTACATCAAAGAACTCAAAAAAGTAACATCAGTAAAACTGCTATTACTAGATGATTTTGGGCTACAAGCTATTGATAACCAGTCCCGTGAGATATTACTGGATCTTGTAGATGACCGATATGGTCAGGCATCCACCATCATATCTTCTCAGATCCCAGTATCGGCATGGTATGATATCATTGGTGAAAGTACCATAGCAGATGCCATACTAGATAGGTTGGTTAACTCCTCGCACAGAATAAATCTTACAGGCGAATCATTAAGAAAAGGGATTATCAAATAAACCTTGATTATGCAATAGGAATAAGCTTTTTGCTAAAATATTGGTTATTTAGAT
>JAMWZA010000232.1 GCA_024305105.1 Marinoscillum sp. | reverse complement strand
TTCCTTACCCACAGAACGCTCGGAAGCGACTAACAACAACTCATCAAACTGGACATTCCGCTGTTCGATGACTCTCAACATTTCCTGGCCGACCAATCCGGTGGCACCTACAACAGCAATTTTCATTTTTTCAACTAATTACGACTTCCGTCAACAAAATATTATTTTAGTAAACTTAATTTTTGGCGAATTTAATATAAGATGAGGTTACGAGCCACTCTTTTTCCAATTATCCTACTTGTATGTTCCTACGGAAAGGCGCAGGTTAAGGACGACTTTTCTGATGGAGATTTTACATCAGAATACGTTTGGTCTGGTAACACAACCGATTTTGAAGTAGACGGAAGTAACAAATTACATTTGAGTGCACCAGCAGAAACTGCAGAATCCTTTTTGGCTGTTTCCAATTCTTTTATTGACGAGGCAAGTTGGGAGTTTGTCATAGAGATGGATTTTAATCCATCCAGCAGTAATCAGCTATTTGTATACCTTGTTTCAGATCAGCAGGACTTAACTGCTTCTTTGAACGGGTATTTGGTAAGAATTGGAAATACCGATGATGAGATCAGCTTGTACCGTCAAGATGGAATATCTACTTCTAAGATAATTGATGGGACAGATGATATTCTGGATAATTCCTCCGTTCTGGTGCGTGTAAAAGTAACGAGAGATGACGCGGGCAACTGGGAGTTAATGCGGGATTTGACCGGAGGAACTACTTATGTTTCAGAAGGAACCGTATTAGACAACACTTATACCAGTAGCGCTTATTTTGGATTTTTATGTGATTACACATCCACACGATCTACGCTCTTCTGGATTGATGATATTCAGGTTTCTAAAACGCTGGATATTGATTCTGTAATTATCAAGAATAACCAATCCATTGAAGTAGTCTTTAATCAAGATGTCACAGAAGCAAGCTCTCAAAATATAGCCAATTATGATCTGGAAGATGATGAATCAAATACGATCAATATTTCAAGCGCAGAAAGAAGTGACACAGATCAATCGCAAGTAACTCTTGCCATTGACCAGATAACAACCGATGATTTTCAACTGACAGTGGCAAATGTTCAGGATTCTATAGCGGAAGAACTCGCTACTAATTTAACTTTTGACTTCTCGTATACACAGCTGGCACTTTCCGAATTGTTGACATTGTCTGGTTCTGAAATTGAACTAACCTTTAACGATGATTTAGATGCGACTACTGCTGAAAGTATAACCAACTACTCTATTGACAATGGAATAGGCCAACCTCTTACTGCTACAGTTGATCCTAATAATGCCTCCAAAGTGAGTTTGATACTCGAAAATCAACTTTTTGAATCCACCACTTTTCAGCTAAGCGTTTCAGGAATAGCGAACGAAGAGGAGAACAGTGCTTTTGCTGGCACCGAAGACTTCACATTTATCATTCCTTTGGTAATTGACACCATTGAGGCGACATCTGCCAGTACATGTATTGTTCGATTTAATAAATCGCTGGATGAAAGCATCGCTGAGACTACTGCCAATTACTCACTAGACGGTGGAGTAGGTAATCCCACATCAGCGACCCTTCAGTCCGATGAAAAATCCATAGTACTTTCGTTCGATTCTAATTTTTCTGATGGTGAGAACACGCTCACGATTAACAATCTGGAAGATACAGATGGTAATGAAATGGACACTGAAAGTGAGGAATCGTTTGATTATTTACACTTAACTATTGAATCTTTAAGTCAGGAAGGTGATTTATCTGTTAAAGTAACGTTCAATCAAAATGTGGGTGAGACGAGTTCAGAAACTCTTGCAAATTATACCCTTTCTGAAATAGGACAACCTACAGGAGCTATAAGGTCTGATACGGACCTGGATGAAGTGGTTTTGACTTTCGATCGATTGTACAATAGTGCTTATAAGCTCAACATCTCGGATGTGTCCAATGCGTCCGGCAACTCAACACCCAATGACTTATCTGATTCCGTAGACGTTTCAAAAGCTACTGAGGAAAGTCACTTGATCATCACCGAGTTTTTAGCTGACCCGACTCCTTCCATTGGGCTACCCGATGTAGAGTATGTGGAGATTTATAACACGTTGGATTATAGTGTCGAGCTGAATGGATTTACACTAGATGGTCAGACCATATCCAGCTATCTACTGGAAGGGAAAAGTTACGTCGTGCTTACGGATGATGGCAGCACTGGAAGCTTTTCTATTTCCAACATAGTGGGAGTTTCTTCTATGGGAGCTTTGACGAATTCTGCTGATGCCATTGTTTTGAAAGATCAGATGGGTAACCGGATAGATAGTATTAACTATGATGCTTCGGACTGGTACGATGATGATGCCAAAGACGATGGTGGATACAGTTTAGAGCTGATTGACCCGTTACAACCCTGCTCTGATGCATCCAACTGGACAGGCTCGACTAATGCTTCCGGAGGAACTCCTGGGGAACAAAATTCGGTATTTAACGCGGTGGATGATACTTCCCCATCACTCGTTTCTGTTGATGTAATGGGAGGCGATAGTCTGAAGCTTTCATTTTCTGAACCCATTGATGAATCGACCATTTCTGTGTCGTCTTTTACATTGTCTGGATATGCTTTTAGCCAATTGATCAAGGTGGATTTTCAAACCTACTTTCTCGTATTAAGTTCAGACCTGACTTCTGAGATCAACTATTCATTGGAGGCAGAAAGTATTTCAGATTGTCGAGGTAATGAATTGACAAGCCAGACGTTCGAATTCTACTACGATATCAAACCACCAAGTCTGGAGTATGTGGCTTTCATTTCTGATCAGGAACTAGCTTTGGTTTTTGATGAGCCCCTTAAAGAATCTGTGGCGGAGGATGAAGACAACTTTTTGGTTGGCGGGCTAAATGTGGATAGGTCTTTACTTCAAGATTCTGCGGCTTACAGGGTTCAGGTCACCTTTGAAGAATCTTTTGAACTGGGTCAATCCTACACACTCACATACAATGCTCTGGAGGACACTTTGGGAAATGCCCTCGCTTCTACAACTTACGACTTCACCTTTCAGTCAGTTATTGATTCGGCCTATACCGAAACGGCCAACGTGTTGGTACTGTCCTTCTCAGAGACACTGGCTGATGGTTTAATCACGACGAATTACCTATTGGAAGACTCCGAAATGAATCCGCAGGAAGTCGTGCAGGATGAAAACGATGCGCAGTTATTTCGGCTATTATTCAAGGATAATTTTGATGCTGGAGATGAGCAAATCCTGTATGTCTCTAATCTGTTTAATGAATCAGCAACAATTAGACTCCCAACACCGGCAGCTACATTCGTCTATGATATTAGCGCACCTTCTGTAGAGGAACTGCAAGTCAAGAACGATTCGCAGTTGGTTGTTTTATTCTCTGAGGCTTTTGCTCAATCTACGGCGTTAGTCTCCGCCAACTACCAACTAGAAAATGATGAGCAACCCATCGATGTGGAAGTTCTTACAGCATCCAGTGTAGCACTCACTTTTCAAAACAAGTTTCCCCAGGAAGTTGAGAAGACACTCTCCATTTCAGGAATAGATGATCAGAAAGGGAACAAAATGTCTTCAACTAGAAATGTTGACTTCATCTATGACACCAGAGCGCCACAACTGGAACGTGCAGTCCAGTGGTCTTTGAAGGAAGTCATGCTTACCTTCTCAGAAAAACTGGAACGAACTTCCGCTACCACGCTCACGAATTATCAGTTGGATACCACGAGTCCTACCAACGCACAAATACTCGGGCCAGATTCTGTTGACGTTTTATTGACATTCTTATCAATACCTGAGCAAGAAAACAATGACTTCACCATTGACAACATAGAGGATCAGAATGGGAATCTGGGCGATGAGATAACAGTTGATTTTAATAGTCTGAATCCTGCCATAGTTGATTTGAAAGGTAAAAATGACAGTACTGTAACCATTCGTTTTAGTCAGCCTGTTGCCAATGCAACGGAGATGGCTAACTATGACCTAGAAGGGTTTGAGATACAGAATGTGGTCAATAGTTCAGTTTACGAATACGATATTGAAGTTTATGGCCATGTCAAAAATGCCGATCAGCTGCAACTGAAAGTAACAAACGTGTTAGGTGATAATGGAGTCCAATTGCAGACCAATAACTTTTCCGCCAAGTTTGAGACATACCTGAAGACCTATAATCTAATTAATGAGCGGAGTATTTACCTGGAGTATACAACCGATTTTTCAAGTGTTTCAAAGTCCAGTTTTAGCATTGATGACCATGCTATTTCTTTGGCAAGTATCGATGGAGATCATCGCAATGTGATTCGGCTTACGCTAAACATACCTTTAACTTCAGATGAGTTGATTACACTCAGTTGGGCCGGACTGGAGGATGCATACGAACGAGTGTTACCTGATTACTCCATCCAGTTGGTTAATGACAAAACAGCACCATTGGTTAATGATATTGCAAGTGACTTCTATAGTAAACTGAAAGTGACTTTCTCAGAACCGATGGACAATCCCGGACTTAAGTCCATTACTAAATACTTGATCATTGATGTCGGTTTACCAGGTTCATTGTTAATTCAGAATGATTCATTGGTTCAATTAGACTTTAATGATCAGCTTCAGGAAGGGAATACTTACGAACTAATTGTTTATCCTATCAGCGACATTTCGGGCAATCAGTTAGTTCAGGACACCATTTCTTTCACTTACCAGCCTCCTGCTCTTCCGTCTTACAAACAAATTGTCATTAATGAGTTAATGCCTGATCCTTCACCGGCTGTGGCCCTTCCCGAAGTTGAGTACATCGAACTTTACAATGCGTCTTCCGATAGTTTTGACCTGAGAGGGCTTGTGATTTCGGACAGTGGAGATGAGATCGAACTGCCAAACTATGTGCTGGATAGTAAAAGCTATGTTTTGATTGTTGATGCTGATAATATCGAGATATTTTCTTCAGATAACATTATTGGTTTGGATGGTTTGTTTGCGTTAAGCAATGGCGGTGAAACCATTCGATTGGAAACCGTAACAGGTGATCTTGTTGATTCATTGACCTACGATTTGTCATGGTATGGAGGGGATAACAATGATGGAGGATATGCACTTGAATTAATTGACCCATTTGGATCATGTCCGAATGTGCTCAACTGGTCAGCGAGTGCCAATGAAAATGGAGGTACGCCGGGTTTAGAGAATTCTATTTACCGAATAGGCGAAGATGAAGTAGCTCCGGTGATCGAGGAGTTTGTAATCAATTCCACCAGCAGCTTCACCCTTCAGTTTAATGAGGCCATGGACAGCGTTTCATTGACTAACCTAAATCTGAGCATCTCTGGCTAT
This sequence comes from Marinoscillum sp., assembly GCA_024305105.1. GTDB lineage: Bacteria > Bacteroidota > Bacteroidia > Cytophagales > Cyclobacteriaceae > Marinoscillum. Next base: position 541 of record JAMWZA010000232.1, on the reverse strand, counting down.
TCGATAGCAGAGCGAATCGTATCAGGTACTTACAGTGATTACCTAAACGCTAGCCTTTCAGAATCATTACCACTTGGTCAATACTATGAATTGAATGTTACCGGTGCTACGGACTGTTCAGGGACTGCATTGGCAGATACGATCATCACTTTTGGACTGGGGAGAGAACCACTACCTGGGGAGTTAATATTCACGGAGATCATGGCTGATCCAGATCCCTCTGTGGAATTGCCCAATGCGGAATATGTGGAGATTTTTAACACCACCGATGATTTAATCGCTTTAGATAGTGTTCGTTTTCGAGATGCGAACTCATCAAGATTGATTGGGAACCACGTTTTATCCGCAGGTTCGTATGTGATCCTTACGGCAGCAACTGATGCCGATTTGTTTGCATCGTATGGTGAGGTCATTGGTTTGAGCGATTGGCCTTCCTTAACCAACTCAGGTGAAGAGCTTACACTGGCTACTTCTGAAACCATTGAACAGGTAACTTATGATTCTGACTGGTTCACTGATTCCGAGAAGAAAACTGGAGGAT
>JAMWZA010000231.1 GCA_024305105.1 Marinoscillum sp. | reverse complement strand
CTGAGGGTTTCCATAACTTCACTGTTATGGAAACCCTCAGTTACCATGATCTGAGCATGGTGATTAAGTTTGGTGTTCAGTTTGGTCTATGGGGAATGAGTGTCTACTTCTTAGGCACAGAGAAGCATCATCTAAAGTACTTAAAAGACATTGGCAGTCTGGAGCTACCCGGTTGTTTCGCCATGACAGAAACAGGTCATGGATCCAATGTGAAAGGTCTGGAAACAACGGCCACCTATGATCATTCCACTAAAAAAATCACCATTCATACGCCTAATGAAGATGCTGGCAAAGAGTACATAGGAAACGCGGCATTGCACGGACAAAAAGCTACCGTGTTCGCTAAGTTGATTATTGATGGAGAGGATTATGGTGTTAACGCTTTCGTAGTGCCTCTTCGAGATGCGGGAGGTACTATCCACCCTGGAGTTACCATCAAAGACTGTGGCCCAAAAATGGGGTTGAATGGTGTGGATAACGGCCGAATCTGGTTTGATCAGGTGGAGATACCAATGGACGACATGTTGGATCGTTTCGCTTCCATAGATGCTGAAGGGCAGTTTCAGAGTCCAATCTCTAGCGATAATCGTCGATTTTTCACCATGCTGGGAACACTTGTGGGAGGTAGAATCGGAATTCCAAGGTCTGGTCTTAGCGCTTTGAAGTCTGGGTTGACCATAGCGATTAAATATGGTCACAAGCGTAAACAATTTGGACCTGAAAATGGCCAGGAAGTTCCAATTTTAAACTATAGAACACATCAACGCCGATTAATGCCAATGCTGGCACAGTCATATGCGTTACACTTTGCTTTACAGTACTTGACGGATCGCTTTTTAAACCGTACAGAAGATGATATGCAGGAAATCGAAGCATTGGCTGCTGGACTAAAAGCATATACCACCTGGAAGGTGACTGGCGGTTTGCAAGAAGTCCGGGAAGCCTGTGGAGGTAAGGGGTATTTGTCTGAAAACCGAATCGATCGATTGAAAAATGATACCGACATCTATACGACTTTCGAAGGAGATAATACCGTCTTAATGCAATTAGTAGCTAAAAGCAGGCTTTCTGAGTTCAAGAAAGAGTTCTCAGATATCAATTTGTTTGGGATACTGAGTTATGTAGCGAATCAGGCCAAAACCTCCATTGCAGAGAAGAACCCGGTTACTATCCGAAGCACAGATGACGAGCATTTGTTGAACTCAGAATTTCATCTGAGTGCTTTTAAATACAGAGAGTCTGATATCCTCAATTCAGCTGCACGCCGCATTAAAAATCATATTGACAATGGAATGGACTCCTTTGATGCATTTAATGAAACACAGAATCACATGGTGAGTGTAGGATTCGCCTATGTAGAGCGAGTGGTTTTAGAGCAGTTTATTAATGCAATTAACCAATTAGAAGATGGTCCTGTGAAGAACAGCATGACCAGGTTGAGCCAATTATATGCGCTTTCAACAATTGAGGCAAATAAAGGTTGGTATTTAGAACACGACTACATGGAAGGTGTTAAAACCAAAGCCATTCGTAAGATGGTCAATCAGCTTTGTCTGGAAGTGAGGGAGGAGGCTGTGACGCTAGTAGAGGCCTTTGATATACCTGATACCTGTCTGGGGGCACCAATTGTGGTTAGTCAATGAAACTTAAAGCCCTATCGATGAATACGCGTAAACTTCATAGAATACCGCTTCTGATTGTATTTATTATCTCTTTTGGGACCATTCAGGCGCAGTACTATCCTGATTCGGAATGGAACCGTGCATCTGCTAAACAATTCGATATTAATCCGACGAAGTTGCAAGAAGCGGTGAGCTTTGCACAGTCTAATGAGTATAGTGGCGAAAGGGACATTCGTCTGGCCATTTTAAAGGCTTTTAGCCGTGAACCTGATCACAAGCTTCTCGGGCCTACAAAAGAACGGGGAGGATCAGCTGGAGTTATTGTGAAAGATGGCTTCATAATCGCTGAGTGGGGAGACCTTGACAGGGTAGATATGACCTTTAGTGTGACTAAAAGTTATCTTTCTACAACCGCTGGACTGGCCTATGATGACCACCTAATAACTGGTGTTCAGGAGCGAGTCAAAGACTATGTTTGGGATGGAACCTTTGATGGAGATCATAACAGTCAGATTACCTGGGAGCATTTATTGCACCAGACTTCCGACTGGTCAGGATCTTTGTTTGGGTTGTATGACTGGGCAGATAGGCCTGCAAACGATGAGCAACTGGATGATTGGCGTTATCGAGAATTGTATCAACCCGGCACATTCTTCAAATACAATGATGTGCGGGTAAACGTGCTTTCTTATTCACTCTTGAATGTCTGGAGAAAACCATTGCCTATGGTATTGAAAGAGCGGATTATGGACCCGATCGGTGCTTCTACCACCTGGAGGTGGTATGGGTATGACAGTTCTAAAATGATTGTCGACGGATTGGAAATGTCTTGCGTGAGCGGCGGAGGTCATCATGGTGGTGGTATGTTTATTAACACCTATGATCAGGCGAGGTTCGGGCTGTTGTTTAGCAGAGCAGGTTCATGGGATTCGGTACAGCTCATTTCTAAAGATTGGGTGGAAATGATACAAACTCCAGCATCAGCTAATGAAAGTTATGGCTATATGTGGTGGCTGAATCGTGGTGACCGTAAATGGGAAGATACCCCGGAGCACTTGTTTTATGCAGCAGGTTTTGGAGGAAACTTTATCATCGTGGATCAACAGAGAGATTTGGTGATCGTTACAAGATGGCTGGAACCATCTCAGGTAGGGCAGATGGTGAAGAAAGTCTATTTAGCCTTCTAGACTGTGTAAATAAGTGAGAGCATCCTCTTCAGAAATAAAAAGTCTGGTCGGAACATCCGGTTTGTTTACCGCGAGGTAGAAATTGGACATGACCTTACGAGCAGGAGATCCCACCACCAGAGCTACCGCGCTCACTTTGGACGAACCTTCTTTAGCTAAATAATCACGCGCTTCCTTGTTGACACTTTTTAAGCCGCGAATGTCACAAATTATAGGAAAGGAAGTATTACCCTGAGCCTTGAGTCGATCAGCAACTACCTGTATTGCTCCATGAAGATCCAGTTCTACTCCTTGTTTGTACACAAAGTGTATCACTCCGTCTTCCACAGAAAACTTCGCAAAGTCGTTTTCAATTTTCTTTAGACTCATTAAATGAAAGGTTTATTCGCTGGTATTTAGAATTTTCGTCTTGTGTACAAAGATATTCATTGGCTTATTGGATTCATAGGTAGATGAAAGTGTTTCGTTCGTCGATATCCGGTGTTTCGTCGAATGATTTGAATTATAGGCCATTACTTTTACTGTTATCCATGGCTAAAATCAGACACAATCAGTTTATCGATACCCTCACTGAATTGTCTAAAAATGCCAAAGCAGAAGGAGTTATTCAACTTTACACAGAGGATGAGTCATTCTCAGGAAGAGTTATTACTATCAAGGGTAAGGAACTTCTCCACTTTGGCACTACGGGCTATTTAGGCCTTGAGCAAGACATTCGAATTAAGAAAGCAGCGGCTGAGGCTATTATGAAGTATGGTACGCAATTTCCGTTATCTAAAACGTATCTTTCTCATTCTCTTTACAAACAGCTGGAAGAAAAACTGTTTGAAATGTATGGCTGTGAAGTGCTTGTTACTAAAAACAGTACACTAGGCCATATTGGGGTGCTCCCTTCAATAATACGTGACGAAGATGGAATCATTATGGACCATCAAGTGCATTGGAGTGTGCAAAATGCTGTGCAGTCCATTAAGTCGAGAGGAGTGCCAGTGGAAATGATTCGACACAATGACATGGACATGTTGGAATCCAGGATCAAAATGCTCTCACAGAATTGCGAGAAAATTTGGTATCTGGCCGATGGGGTGTACTCTATGTTTGGAGATGTGGCACCAATAAATCAAATAAAAGAACTCTGTTCGAGATACCCACAATTGTATCTTTACTACGATGATGTGCATGGTATGAGTTGGAAAGGTAAGCATGGTACTGGTTTTGTCATCGATCAGTACGGTAGACTTCCCGAAAATGTCGTTGTTTTTACAACCATGAGTAAATCCTTTGGTGCTAGTGGGTCTACAATGGTCACTACCAATCGAGAACTTCTCGAGCGTGTAAAATCTTTTGGGGGGCCATTGACCTTCTCAGCACAGCTAGAACCAGCAAGTGTAGCGGCTGCTATTGCCTCTTGCGATATTCATCTAAGTCCTGAGATTGTTAGGATGCAGCAGTCATTGATGCAGCGAATTGACCATTGTAATCAGCTTTTACTGAATACCGACTTACCGTTGGTTGAAGTAAATGACTGTCCTGTATTTTACGTAGGCACAGGGGTACCGGCTGTTGGATACAATTTCACTAAGAAGCTCTATCATGAAGGCATATATGCAAACATGGGATTGTTTCCTGCCGTACCAGTGAAACGAACAGGAATCCGATTCACCATTTCATTGCACAACAGATTGTCTGATATTGATCAGCTTATTGCTGCTATGGAGTATCACTACCCGGCGTCATTGAAAGAAGAAGGCTATACCAATAATCAGGTAAGAAAAATATTCAAACTACCAGCCCTGGAAGTAGATAGTGCCCAACCTAAAGCTATTGAAGGAATTCGAACAGAAACCTATGATTCCATTGATCAGATAGCACCAGAAGATTGGAATCCATTAATGACTGGCCGGAATTGTTTTGATCATGAGGGCTTGCAAATACTGGAAAATGTTTTTTCCAAATCAACCTCATTAGAGACAAACTGGGACTTCAGGTACTTGATCATAAGGGATCAATCGGGTAAGATAATACTCGCTACTTTTTTTACCAGAGCACTTTGGAAAGACGATATGTTAGCACCTGAGTCTGTTTCTCGTCATCTCGAGTCATTGCGGGAATCAGCACCTTATCTTCACACGAGTAATGTGTTGACAATGGGTTCGTTATTCACAGAAGGTGAACATTTGTATTGGGATGAAACAAGTGCTTTGGCCAATCACGCGATCGAGGCATTGTTCCAGCATATAGAAGAGTTGGACGCTGCATTGAAACCAGATGTAATCGCTCTTCGTGATTTTGAGAACCACGAAAAATCATTCAAATCAAAGTTTGATAGTAAAGGTTATGTGCGAATCTCGTTGCCTGATACTAATTACTTTGATGTGGATAAATTGAGAAATGTAGGAGAGTTTGTAGACGTTTTGACATCTCGATCCCGGAAGCATTTCAAAAAGGATATTCAACCATTTATTGGCAGGTTGGAACTGGAAGTTAGATCAAGTCTGTCTACGGAGGAAATAGATCGAGCCTACACGCTTTATCAGAATGTCTGGAAGAATAATCTAGCGATGAATACATTTTCCTACCAGAGAGAACTCTTCACGGCTATGGCAGAGGAAAATAACTGGGAGTTTATCTTGTTGAGATGTCCGAAAAGGCGGCTCATAGTCGGGGTTATGTTTGCCTATACCAATGGCACTACATATTGTCCATCATTGGTGGGTATTGATTATGGATATACCATTGAATTCTCAGTGTATCGTCAGCTTTTATACCAGGCAATCAAGAGGGGAAGTAAACCAGGATTAAAACGAATTGATTTTGGATTCTCAGCAAACTTTGAAAAACACAAACTCGGAGCTGAATCACTAAGAAGATATGCCTACTTACAGGCAAAGGATAATTATTCCCTGGAAATGCTCGAAACACTTAGTTAGTTCACAACAGCTGAGACTTTCTTGAATATTTCTTCTTTCGTAAAGGGTTTTTTCAAGTGCCCATTCATACCGCTTTCATAACATTTCATAACGTCATCTTTATACACATTTGCCGAAAGAGCGATAATTGGACCCTGTCTCTTAT
>JAMWZA010000230.1 GCA_024305105.1 Marinoscillum sp. | reverse complement strand
AGCGAGCACGATTCCCAGAAGAGTGAGCACGTTGATGGAAAAATCCAGCATGTACATAACAAAGAACGAACCTATCAATGCGATCGGAACGGTAATAACCGGAATAAAAGTGGTTCGCCAATCTCTTAAAAAGAAGAAGATAATGAGCACGACAAGCCCAAACGCTACGAAGATGGTTTGCTGTACTTCACTAATCGATTCGCTGATGTATTCGGTATTGTCAAAGGCAATTTCCGTATTAATGTCATCAGGAATATTCTTTTGTAGACTCTCCAGCCGTTTGTAGAACTCATCGGCAATTTCCAGGTTGTTGGACCCGGGTTGCGGTACGATGGCATTTAAGACCATTGGAATCCCGTTGTTTCTAAGCATGGTCCGGTCATTCTCAGGATATAGCTCGGCACGACCAATGTCTCTGAACCGAACAATGTCCCGATCCGTTTCGCGAATAATCAGTCCATTAAATTCTTCAGGAGAGGACAGCCGTCCAAATGTTCTTACAGTGAGTTCAGTTGATGACCCTTCTACACGTCCTGAGGGCAATTCTATGTTTTGTGATTGCACGGCATTCAACACATCAAGAGGTGTCAGTCCATAAGCGGCCAGCCGATCCGGGTCCATCCAGAGTCGCATGCTGTACTTTTTTTCGCCCCAGATTCGTACTTCACTTACACCGGGGATGGTCTGGAAAGTCTCTTTGAAAATGTTGTCTGCGATCTCTGACATTTCCAATAGGTTTCTCTTCTCCGAGTAGATGCGCAGCGCAATGATCGGCTGTGAGTCTGCATCTGCTTTGGTTACAATAGGCGGGTCCGCATCCGGCGGAAGATTACCTATGGCTCTGGAAACTTTGTCACGAACATCATTGGCAGCAGTCTCCAGATTGGTTTCCAAACCAAACTCCACCGTAATGGAACTTCTCCCGTCCGAGCTAATGGAGGATAATGTCTTAATTCCATCAATACCATTAATCGATTCTTCTAAAGGCTCGGTAATTTGTGTTTCGATTACATCTGCACTTGCTCCAGTGTAGCTCGTAGACACGGTAATTACAGGAGGATCCACACTGGGGTATTCTCGGACACCGAGGAAGTTCCATCCGATCACGCCAAATAACATGATGACAATGGACATGACAATGGCCAGAACCGGTCTTTCGATACTTACATTCGATAAACTTGCCATTTAGTTGAGGTTAATGTTTACTGTGGAGCCCTGGTTGATTTGAAGTATACCAGAAGTAATAACCGTATCGCCTGGAGAGATTCCAGTGAGTACCTGTAGTTGCTCTTCCGTTCGGATACCAGTAGTCACCGATTGCGATTCTACTGCTCCATTCTTATATAGGTAAAGTTTCTTTCCATTTAGCTCAGGTATGATCGCAATGGTTGGTACCATCATGGCATTTGGTATCGTTTCTAAAATCAAGTTGATCCGAGTGAACTGTCCGGGAAGTAATCGTCCATCCTGATTGGATGCTGTGGCACGAACTCTCAGGCTTCTGGTTTGCGGATCGATCTGTGGCTCTATTGCATAGATGTATCCGTTGAATTCATCATCATATGCATCGACTGTAAATGTCAATGAATCCCGTTCATTTACTAATGAGATGTATTTACTCGGAATCGAGAACTCCAGTTTGACTGGATCAATCTTATAAAGGTCTGCAATGCGTGCTCCTGGGTTGAGGTAACTCCCCTCCGAGATGTCCCTCAATCCAATAACCCCATCAAAAGGTGCTGTAATGTGGTGCTTGTCCAACCGCGCTTGCATCACTTTGATCTCAGCAACGGTGGTGTTCAGTGTAGTGAGTGAGGTTTCGTATTCCTCTCTGCTAATGGCTTCTTTTTCCAATAACTGCTGCTGACGAAACTCATTGTCTTTATTGAGCTTACGTGTGTACTGAAGTTTCTCGATCTCAGCTACTACTTCCTCATCATTGAGTTTGACCAGGAGACTGCCTTTTTGGACCTTTTGCCCCTCTTTGAAATAAATTTTTTCCACTTTGCCCGCAACTTCGCTATTTAGTACCACTGATTCGTCCGCCAGGATTGTACCAGTTACATTCACCTGGTTTTTGAGTTTGGATTTAGCGATTACCAAACCATCCACGGTCAATGCTTGATTTTTAGAAGTAGCCGCAGTTTCCCTGGTCGCTTCACTGTCTTCTTTTGGGAGTTTTGGGTAAATGATGATTCCAAGGATCACCAAAACGATCACGGTATAAAGGATCCTTTTGCCTGTTTTGTTCATGTACGGTTTCTTCAAAAAAATAATGACCTGATTCTTTTATTGATCTACTCAGGAATATGATTCAAAAGTATATGTATCAACCGATAAATCAGGAGGATTGTTAGTCGGAAAGCATAAATCAGTGATGAAAGGTGGTTAATGCGTAGACAATATACCAAATACACGGTATGTTATTGATTCCACGGCACCTCTACCTTAGCCTAAAACAAATGCAATTCAATATGTCCCGACTAAAACTATTTACAATTATTATGACTTTAGGAGCTTTTCTGATCCTGGAGCCATCCTACGCCCAGTTGCCATTTGGGAAGAAAAAGGATGATACAGAAGAAAAAGAAGACGCCGATGATGAAGAGGGAGGCTTTGGTGGGAAGTTTAAATCCAAGATGAAGAACTTCAATCCAATGAAGTCTATCGGTAAGCTGGCAGGAAACCTCTTGACATCTACTACAGATGACCTCAGCACTTTATCCATGCAGGTAATCTACATGCAGAACCTTTATCCAAGCGAAGCGGAGACTATCGAGACCGAATACTTTGGCTTTTGGGAACCTGGAATGGATATGACTGGAGTGATGTTTCTTAAGAAAGAGGGGATCGGTATGAGCAAGATTGATGGAAGTGTAAAAATCGATGGCGTTGATACTGAGCATGTGGCTAATGGTTTTTATGGAGGAATCGTTGAGAAAAACAGTGGAAGTCACAGCGTGGATATACAGACTGTTACTGGAGGTGTGGCTAAATTAACCGCTGAGCCCATTGAGCCAATAGAAATCGTAACGATCAATGGAGTGCCTAAAGGTGAAGTAGCTGAAGTGAGTATGGATGAAGATTTGGTGCTCGAATTAAATCATCCTCAAGGCGGTACTTCAGATTTTTATGTAGCCATACTTGGAAAGGTAATGGGAATCCGAGGGTTTAATGAAATTGGTTATTTCAAAAGCACTGACAAAATAGTTATTCCCAAAGAGGCCTTCAAGCATACGGCTACTACAGGGTATAAATTTGAAGAGGGAAATAACTTCCTCCTGGTGCAACGCACGACTGAAAAGATAGTAAACCTACCAGATGTGGGTGCGGCACAAGTAATCTCTGGGGCGATGGACTGGAGTCCGATTTCATTAGCAGGTGATCAGAAAACGTTCCTTGGAATAGGTGTGGATGAGTACAATGCCAAGTACCAAACCAAAACGAAGGATGATTTCAAAGTGGATGCGAACAAGCCAAATGCATTCTGGGGACCGCCATTGAGCCATCCAAAGAAATTAGCGATGGCCTCTTTCGTAGTACGTGCAACACAACTTAAGCAATCTAAGACGTCAGTTTCTTCCAGGACCTCTGGTAATGTTAAAACTACCACAACTACGACAACTACCAAGACTTTTCCTAAGGTGCCGGATGCGTATTGGGATCAACTCGTCAATGAATTTTACGCCAAGTTTGAAGCCGCTCTATTGGCTGAAATGAACATCGAACTCGTTCCGATTGAGGAAACCATGCAGGCAAGTCAATATCAAAATTTGTTTGCTATTGAGGATACTGTTTCGGAGGAAATCGTTGTAAAACCGTATAAGGACTGTAAGCTGTTGCTTCCAACCACGTTTAGCGAAATGTGGTCCACAAGGACCAGCACTTTCCCCAACGATAAGCCGGAGGTAAAGCTGATGAAAGAATTGGACGTGGATGGCATCATTTCGGTGACGGTTGATTGTGCGATGGCATGGGACGACTTTTCCCTGAGCCCTCGAATGTCTTTTAGAATAGATGGTCCAACCAACGGATGGAAAGTTGGTCCTACAACCTATGCAAATGGTTTGATTACTGGCCCTGGTCAGGGAATTGATGAAACGAACACAGATGCTAAGGGCATCGTAGATCAGCTAAATAAGATCATGAATGTGGATAGAGTAGTGGAGCTGTTTCAGGAATCCATGGCTGGGCTAAAAGCCGATGAGCAAGGCAAAGGATACGAAAAAATCTGGGCGCTCAAATAAAATTTTCACCGCCATATTTCACCATCCTTGTAGGGCAAGGTTGGTGCATATTGGCAGTTGCAATGGGCGGACTCTAGAGTCCGCCTTTTTTCGTTAGGCGAAAGCCTTCTATGCCTGAATCGTATTCCCGACTCATGTGGATGGTCTGATCAATAATCTCGTAGGTATAAGTGCCCGATAAGATGCGCTGCCAGTCACTTTCGGCTATTGCGTTGTAGCCATTCATCAAGCTTACTTTGTTTCCTTCCACGCTAAACTGACCAATAAACAGGGACTGACTCGTTGAGTCTTGAGATAACCCGGTGTAATTCCGTTTTTCAAATTGCAGTGTCAGTGGAACTGGTAATGATTTGGCCACTGGACTGGAATGGTAATAATACCCCTCATAGTCCCCGAAGAGCAGCGGATTTAAATCATCGTCTTCACTACATGATGACAGTAGCAATAGACTTGCAAGAATTGAAATATTGAAAAGCGTAGATCGGATCATTAACGTTACAGACGTATGATCAACGCTAATGGTTGGATTGATTTAGTTTTTGGGCTCAATTTTCCCCTTTACCCAGCTGCCCATGTCCAGGTAAAAGTCAATTCCCGTTTTATCTTGCGCATCCACTAGCTGGTTTCTGAGCTGAATAGAACGAACGGCTAGTTGCTCCCGATACGCATTACAGCGCACTATCTCTGATTTTTTAATCTCTTTAATGATCCCATAGGACGACTTTTCGTGATCGGATTTAATGGTAATGTACCAATCATCAATGACAGCAAGGTCATAGGGATCCAACTCGCCTTTGCTCACAGCTTCCATAAGTTTGGGTCGGAGGACAGGGTAGATGGTGTCATTTTGTTGGTATTCTGGTAATAACGAATTGTGATGACTGATAATGGTGCTGATCCAAACGCTATTGCCAATGAGCCGCTCTCCAGGGTACCCGAACGTTTTCATGATATTAGATAGAGCTGCCATATGTCGTTCCGATTGCTGAATGACCTCTTCCTTTACAAACTTATTTCTTGCCTTTTCTGAAGGTTTTAATAGATACTTCCAGGCTAGCTTTTGGTCTTCCTTAAAAAGGATATTCACTGCATTACGAAGTGAGTCGTTTATGCGGTCCTCAAAATCCTGACGCAGTGCCTCATAACTTGTTTCTAAAACGTCCCATCGTGGATTTCTTTTTAGTGGTTTTAGTTTGCTGTGCTTTTTAATCTCTTTAATGGTCCAACCAGCAGAGACCCCCATGCCCAAATAGTCAAACGCCTTGCTTTCCTGGCCTAAATGAGCCGCTACCTGAGTTGCTATTTTATAGTCTTCCAGGAAAACATAGTTGTAAATGGCAAAGAGTTCGTCATACGTATCTAATGCCTGTTGGTACTGATCTGAGGCGATGAGACTTTCTATTTCAAGAACCTTCTTATGGTAGAGGAAGTAGTCCTGCTGTGCTATTAGCGCAGTGGATAGGAACATAGAAATTAACAGCCATGTAAATCGGGGTGCCATGATAAGTAAAATAAACATTCATAGCGATTTCATCAAGGGTAAGGTGGAATTATTGAATGGTTGACTGTCTATAGTATTGCCCAGGTTTATTGTATCCGTAGGTTACTTATGCTTGCTTATTGTCTATCGTTTCTCTTTCATCCCTAATTATCCTCATTCACGCATTTATTATAC
>JAMWZA010000023.1 GCA_024305105.1 Marinoscillum sp. | reverse complement strand
CCTGGAGACTTTTCGAAGCATGGGTTCAGCAAAACTTCTTGGAGGATCAGGTATCTCTGCTCATAGGCTTGTATGATCTTAACTCCGAATTTGACGTGCTACGACCCGGCACTATTTTTATCAATAGCTCTTTTGGGATTGGAGCAGAATACGCACAAAGCGGCCTCAATGGTCCGTCCATATTTCCAATATCTTCTTTTGGAGCTCGTCTGGCAACAACTTTAGGCACCCAGGTGAAATTGAAACTGGCTGTTTTGGACGGTGTGCCTGGGAATCCCATGAACCCAAAATCTAATCGAGTGAAACTGAGCGAAGAGGAGGGAGCGTTGATCGCTTTTGAAGGGTCGTTTTTACCTGGATCTTCTGCCGAACTAACTATGCAGCGTGGCTATGTGACCAGAAGAAAGAAAGTAGGAAGGGAGCATTCCATACCAACAAATGATAAGGTTAATGCTGGTGCGTGGTACTATACATCTGAGTTTCGTTCCATTGCCGATAGTTCATTGCGTATGGGAAACTGGGGTATCTACCTCGGTGGACAGAAGTATTGGTTTTACTCCAAATATGATGACCGATATATTGCCTTTTTTGGGCGGTATGGAATCGCCTCGGAGGAATTCAACCAAATTGGGTCGGCACTCTCAGGTGGAGTTGTGTTTGGTGCATCTACCAGCGACGCTACAGATTATTTTGGACTGGCTTTTTCCTCCATTTTCAATGGCAACTCTTACGAGCAAACTGCACCTTCCAGTCGACCTGAAACAGCCATCGAGTTGACCTACTCATTTCCCGTGCGAAGGTGGTTGACCATACAACCAGATGTCCAATATGTGATCAATCCGGGAGCCACAGCCACACTCGAAAATCCACTGTCATTTGGCCTGTTGATCCAGTTAACTGCTGGAGGCGACCTCTGAAACCATCAATGAATGATCGGTGCCCTTTCGAAAGGCATCATTGGGTTGAAAAGATAGCGATAGGTGACGGCTGTTTGAACCAGTTTGAAACCGAGTTTTCTGTAGAGGTTCACCACTCTTGGATTAAAGTCACCAGCCCAACCGATTTTTAACGTCTCGTATTTTCCTGTCGGAACCAATTTTTGGTGAATGCGATAAAAAAGTAAAGCTTCCAACCCTTTGTTCTGAAACTCGGGAACAAACCCGATCACTGACCCATAAGCTACTTTACACATTTTCATGGTAAGTCCGATCTTGAGTTGTAGTTTTTCTATGAGTCCAAACTTGCCATCCCGGAAGTTGCGAAGGAGGCGGTTAAGTTCAGGAATCATTATAATAAAACCAATTGGCTTTGACTGGTGGTACAAAAACCAAATGAGGTCTCTATCAATGACAGGTTTCATGGTTTTGAATAATGAAATGGCTCGTTTGATAGTCATCGCTTTGAAATTATCATGTGTCTTCCAGCCACAGTTATACACTTCACGAAAATCCCCTGCATACTTTTCTATGTTCGATAGGTCTACGTTCTTACATTGAAACTCATCTCTTTGTGCGAGCCGCTTGCCAAATTCATAATATCGTGGAGCAAGCCCGGATTTAAAATCGAAGGTGTAATAGTATTGCTCAAAATATTTTTGGAATCCGTAGTTTTCAAAAAACTGCTTATAGTAAGGTGGGTTGTAGTTGTTTCGATAAAGTGGAGGTTCATACCCATCTACTACCAGTCCCCACCAGGCGTTATTTTCACCAAAGTTAATTGGTCCGTCCATTGCTTCAATCTGGTACTGCTTTAACCAGTTTTGACAGGTATCGAAGAGCTTGAAGGCAACTTCCTGACTGTTGATGCATTCGAAAAATCCCATGCCGCCAGTGGGTTGTTTGAAAGTGGAGGAGGTACGAAAGTTCACAAAAGCAGCTACTTTACCTACACATGTAGCGCCGCACATCGCTATCCACCGTGTGATGATTCCATGGGTGTGAAAACTATTTTTCGAAGGATCAAATACGGACTCTATGTCCTTATCCAATGGCCTAATCCAGTTTTTATCGGTAGCATAAATCACTTTTGGTAGATTAAGAAACTGTGTCACATGTTCCTTTTCGGAAACTTCAATCAGTCGAATGTTTTGCATGGTTTAGGGGTTAAAATTCAGGCATTACCAAAACTGCTTCTTCTTTGCCACGTTCCCTGAGCAACTGGTAGTGTGCGTAAATAGCGTCTAAAAGTGTGCTGTTTTCCTTGTAGGGGATGAAATATTCTTCACAAGTTCTTTTCAATATCCTGGTAAGTGCTGGATAATGAATGTGACAGACGTGAGGGAATAAGTGGTGAATCACGTGGTGATTAAATGCCCCGTACAAATGAGTTACCAACAGGTTTTTTGTTGCAAAATCTGTTGTGGTAATGATTTGGTGCATTAAAAAAGAGTAGGGGAGTTGATTGGAGTCATCAGGTTCTGGAAATTCAGCACCATGACCAACATGAGCAGAAGCCAGCGCAATAGCGACCGTATAACTTGCTGCAAATTGCATGATGATAAATCCCAGGATAACCTGATGAAACTCCAGGGCAAGCAACTGGTATGGGGCTGCAATCATCGTAAGGAAATACATGAGCTTGCCAAAGATCAACCTGATCAGTTCCATTGTTTGATGGTTCTTGATTCCTTGATTGTTAGTAGGGGTGTCCATAAAATCTTTGAAGTCCCGAAAAAGTAGCCAGTGCATGGAATAAAATCCATAGAGCACTGGCATATAAACATGTTGCAAACGGTGAAGGTGTTTTAGTGGAGAATCTGGAAATATTCTAACGAGCGCAGATTGTTTGATATCGGCATCATGATCTGGAACGTTCGTATAGGCATGATGAGAGTGGACATGGCGCAGTTTCCACATGTAGCCATTGGCTCCCAGAGCATCAAAGACAAAGAGCAACAAGTCATTGAGTTTTTTACTTCTGAAGAAGGCATGGTGTGCGGCATCATGGGCTACATTCAGCGCGACAAAAATCTTGAGAATACCTAAAGCTACACACAGCAACAAGTATTGTGAAAAGGTGGCGGTATGTAGGAGTGAATAGTAGACAAGTACGTATGACCCCACCAGGAGAATGGCTTTGGCATAGGCTTTATCTTCAGCATAAATGGAAAGTCCATTTTCTTTAAAGTGGTTTTGGACTCTACCTCTTAGAACAACAAAAAATTCATGATTTTTAATCTGGTTGTATCGTATCATGGCAATTAGTATTTAATCCATGATTCAAACCAAGACAACTTTAAGAGCAGATCATAATTGACTTTTCATACGAATGTCTGGAGTTGTTGCAGTTTTTGCAACTGGTGTAACACAGAAATTCCTTATGAATTGATTATCATCAAGTTATCCCATTCGCTTTTCAAATTCATTCACTTTGGCGTGCATGGCGTTGAAGAATTTCAAGCGTTCCTTTTCGGAGGAACTACTAATCGGAACCGATTTTTGAAGGATTGTTTTTATGTACTTTTCTATGTTTTCGCAGAATACAGGATCTGTGGTACTGAGAAGATTCAACATGTTGTAGGTTTTCATGACCATTCGCCGATCGTCCATGGAAAAAAACACGGTATTGTCTCCAATCTCAATCTCATTGTAATACAAATCAAACTTTCCACTGAGGACACGCTGACTCGGGTCAGGGTGTTTTTTAATGCCTTCTTCTGCCTCTACACACAAGATGCTCAGTAATTGACGAACTTCATCAATAAGCATTTGGAACTGGTCGTGATTCAAAGCTCCTGTGTCATAACTGTACTCTATTTGCCTCAACGTAATATTGAAGGTTTCATCACTCCAGATTTCAAGAGAGGGCACTTCCTGATATGCTTTCCAAATAGCGGAGCAAATATCCATCATTTCCTGGCTGATCAAATTAGAACTGAAGGGCTTGCTGGCCAGAGTAGGTTCTTTGAGGATTGTTCGCATCCAAAAGTAGGATTTGAATCGACTGAGTTCTGGGTATCGAAAATAGTGGAATGGCGGAATGTCTTTGGCTATGTAGGTCATGTGGTATGACTCCTTTTGGCCTATCATTTTTACAGCTTGTAAGACGGACTTTAAAAAATCAATGTAGCCATAGTTTACATTGAGCATCTTCTTGTGAAATAACACCGTGTCTTTAGACTGGTTAAAAAAAGTATCTAAAGAGGCACCAAAGTGCTGACTGATTTTTCGGATTTCATTGAATGTAAGCAAGGTGTCTCCACGCATTCTTCGATAGGCACTGTCCTTGCTAATAGCTAGCAGAGCTCCTAATTCATCCGCAAATTTTGTTTCTGGGTTCTTTGATTTGACCCATTCCAAAAAAGATATCTGTATGTCTCGGTCGCTATTCATGATTTCTGTCAGAAACCAAATTACGACAATTTATTAACGTAGTAAATACCTCTAGAAGAAACCTTCGCTACCAGCTGCGGCTTCATCCTGCATCTGGTTGGAAAGATCTTTGCCCAAATAGTTATCAATCAGATGATGCGCCAGGTAAATTACTGGCGTGAGAAGAATCGCTACCCCAAACTTGTAGATGTAATTGATGGTGCCCACAGAAACGAGCTGGGCTAAACTCCATTTGCTGCCTTCTGGAGCAAGAATGTAGAATGCGATCCCCAGAACCACAAAGCTGTCGATGAACTGAGACACCAGGGTAGATCCGGTGGCCCGTAACCAGATCATTTTCGAGCCAGTGAGTTTTCTTAACTTCTGAAACACAAAAACATCTAATAGCTGACCGATAAGGAAAGCCACAAGTGATCCAACGATAATACCCAACCCTTGCCGGAAGATAACTTTGAAGGCATAGTTGATATTGAAAGGGTTGCCTTCTGCATCGGTGGAGTTTACATTTAGCCAGAAATCAGCAGGTGGGAGCAAGGTGATCAGGTAGATGACCAGAAAGGCGTATGAGATACATCCCACGGCCAGGTAGCTGATTTTTCTAACACCTTTTTTGCCAAAATACTCGTTGATGACGTCTGTGGTAATAAAAACTACCGGCCAGATAACTACTCCAGCTGTCAGGTTAAAGTCGAGCACCCAATCTCCAAAAAGCGGGATGTTCGCAGGCGGTAGACCCATTGTCGCTTCTGCGCTGAAGATTTTTATCCCTATCATTTCCGCAAGAATGGCATTGGTGAGAAAGATGCTTGCCAGAACAACGAATAAGGTTTGTTTTTTGTCCTTCATCTCTTCAGTGGTTGATGACAAATTTTTTTCCTTCTTCGGCTAGGTAAGATTCTCTGAAGACTGATCGCGCCTCTGCAAGTAATGGATTTAAATCCTTATATCGAGTGGAGAAATGACCCAGGAGTAATTGCTTGACATTAGCATCACTAGCAAGCTGTGCAGCCTGTCTGGCGGTGGTGTGGTAAGTACTCACCGCACGGTCTGCCATGTCATCCATAAAAGTGGATTCATGATAGACCAGGTCTACATCTTTTAGCGTTTCCACGAGTTGTGGGATAAGCCGGGTGTCTGAGCAGTAAGCGTAGGAGTAAGGTTCTTTTGGTGGAAAGGTGACGTCCGAGTTCTTGAATAGGAGCTCTCCGGCCTCAGTATACAGGTCTTCTCCGTCTCTCAGTTTGGCTGCTTGAACAGGTGTTAACTTTTGAGGAATTTTGATTTTGTTGATGCCACGCTTCTTAGGTTTTTCTTTGAACAAAAAACCTGAGCAGGGAATTCTGTGCTCTAGCGGGATGGTCGTAATCGACAACTTCGTGTCTTCATAGATAACCTGTGGTTGTTCAGGTACCCACTCATGAAACTTAATGTCATAACTCAACCGTGTCTGGGAATACTTAAGCTGTAGGGTGATAATATCCGATAATCCCGGAGGTCCGAAAATGGTCAGATCAGATTGCCTGCCATAAAGGTGTAGGGTAGAAATCAAACCCATCAGGCCATAATAATGATCACCGTGCAAGTGCGAAATAAGGATGTTATTAATCCTGGATAGCTTAATTTTGTTTTTTTTGATGAGGAGCTGAGTGCCTTCCCCACAATCGATCAGGAAATACTTATCCTGTACTCTTAATAACTGAGAGGTGTGGTGGCGATTGTGGGCAAAGGCTGCTGAGTTGGATCCAAGTATTTGTAATTCTATTGCCAAAATAGCTGTTTACTCTTCTCCGCCTTCTTCTCTTAATCCTTTTTCGATCTGATTGAGCATAGAAGCGTCCACAGCTTCTTCTACCGTCGGAAGGATCTCCAACACTTTGTCTAGCATGCTGATTTTAATCAACTTCATGACATGCTCATTCACATTGGCAAGAATGAATGAACCCGTGTCTTTAAACAATCGGTTACCTACCAAAATAGCACTCAATCCTGACGAATCAGAATACTTTACTACTTCCATGTTGAGGATTACATTTTCTACTCCTTCAGCCTGCAACGTAACAAACTCTGATTTTACTTCAGGTGCTACTGTTGAGTCAAGCTTCTCTTCGTCTATTTTTAGGATGGTGTATTGATCCTGTCTGTCTATTGAAAATTTCATATCTTTTCTATTGTCTTTACTACGTTCTTCTTTATTCTCTCGAGTATGTTTTCTGCTGAATCCTTGATGAACATCTTTCCGGTGATGCGCTCAAAGAGCTCAATGTATCTTTCTGAAACCGAATGAACAAATTCTTCAGTCATTGTCGGAATTTGCTGTCCTTCTTTTCCTTGAAATCCATTGGTAATTAACCATTGTCTTACAAACTCCTTGGATAATTGTTTTTGTTCTTCGCCTTTTTCTTGTCTTTCTTCATAACCTTCAGCGTAGAAATAGCGTGAGGAATCCGGTGTATGTACCTCATCTATGAGGGTGATTACCTCATTGAATTTACCGAATTCGTATTTGGTATCCACAAGTATCAAACCTTGTTCAGCGGCTAATGTGGTACCACGCTCGAATAGCTTGAATGTGAAGCCTTCCAGTTGTTCATAGTCCGATTCAGTAACCAATCCTTGCTTGATGATCTCCTCTTTTGAGATGTCCTCATCATGTCCCTCGTGTGCTTTCGTCGTGGGAGTAATAATTGGGTTAGGAAGTCTGTCATGCTCTTTTAATCCTTCAGGCAGCGGAACACCACAAAGCATTCGCTTTCCATCGCGATACTCTCTCCAGGCATGTCCTGTGAGATACCCTCTGATGACCATTTCTACAGGGAATGGTTCACACTTTTTACCCAATGTTACGTTGGGATCAGGTACGGAGATCACCCAGTTTGGGACAATGTCCTTCGTTTTTTCCAGCATGATTGCTGCAATCTGATTGAGTACCTGGCCCTTAAAAGGGATGGGTTCTGGAAGCACTACATCGAAAGCTGAAATGCGATCGGTAGCTACCATCATTAGCTTATCCCCAAAAGAGTAAACATCTCTTACCTTACCAACATACTTGTTGGTTTGCTTGGGATGTGAGAAATCAGTGTATTTGATGCCTTTTGACATGGTGGGCAAAGATAGTGATCTAGATTGAAATTATTGGATCACTAAATTACATCAAAACCGCATAGTGAAAACATTAATGGAGAATCAATTGATTTCCATGTTTTCTGATTTGACCAATTCGCCGGATTGGTAGGTGTCCTTTTGGGTTAGATTGCCTCGCTTGTCATACGTGAGCCATTCTCCAGAACGTTTGTTGCGCACATACTCACCCTGGTATTCTATTTGACCATTTTTAAAGTATCGGACAAACGGACCCTGCAGTCGGCCGAGTTTGTAATTAGCCAGCGTTTCTAATTGTCCATTACTATGAAAGGTTTTCGCTTCGCCTTGTTTGTTGTCAAAGGCGTAATTGATTTCGCTGACAAGATTTCCTTTTTCAAAGATTTTACTGATACCATGGAGTTTGCCATTCTGATAGGTGAGATCACTGATCAACCTGCCCCGATCATCGTAAGTCAGCCATTTGCCATGAGGGAGTTCATTCAAAAGTTCCTTTTTAGCAATGACTTCTTCCTTTTCATTGTATTCTGTGATTTTCGCATCCAGGCCTTTGTTGCTGAACGTGCCCTCATACTTTAGATTACCATTAGGATGTAACTCTGTGTTTTTACCTGTTCGGTACCCATCGGTGTATTTTAATTCCTTATGAACATTTCCATCATCGTAGTATGCCAGATACTCTCCCTGTAAGGCCCCGTTTTCATACTTTCCGATGGACATGAGCTGCCCGTTTTCATGATAGTACTTTACGGATCCGGATCTTCTTCCCCGGTCGTTGAAAACCTCCATTTCCAACTGACCGGAAGGGTAGTAGGTCTTGTAAAAGCCATTTAGCAGTCCGCTGGTATATTCTGCTTCCAGCTCTTTTTTACCACTTGGGTAATACTGAACCGTGAGACCATTGGGTTTTCCATCTTTGTACTG
This sequence comes from Marinoscillum sp., assembly GCA_024305105.1. Taxonomy (GTDB): domain Bacteria; phylum Bacteroidota; class Bacteroidia; order Cytophagales; family Cyclobacteriaceae; genus Marinoscillum. The sequence continues at coordinate 42,052 of JAMWZA010000023.1, read as the reverse complement.
GGTTTCTTCCTTCACGGCTCCAGTCGGGTAATACTCGGTGACCATTCCATCTGGTTTGCCTTGGGCAAAGGAGGTGACTCCTTTAAGGTTACCAGCACTATCATAGACTTTTAGCTCCCCAACCAGTGTATCGTTTTGGAAAGTCGCTTTTTGAATTACTTGCCCATCTGCATCGTAGACTATAGCGATTCCCTGCCGCACATTATTAACATAAGGGGTTTCTCGGAGTACAATGCCTGATTCGCCGTAGTGAATAAAATCTCCTTGTTTTTGACCCTCAATGAAGTTTCCTTTCAGAACAACATTGCCCTGAAGGCTGTACATTTTGTACTCACCATCGATCATGGTGGAGTCACCGTTGAGGATGTAGTAAGATTCTTTGACTTTTGTGGGGTCAGCCTCGTGGTAGGTTTGTACCAGAGACTGTTGTCCAGATACCAGCGTGGATAAACTAAAACAGATTCCAAGTAAGATGAAGCGCATAACATCATTTTTTACAATACGGTAAAGGTACGGATAACTTGAGAACGACTCAAGGTAGTTGTTATTGAGCGGTCACTTGAAATAGGGCTTGCTGAAAAAGTCTGGAATGTGCCAGCTCAGAGGCAGCAAAGAGAAGCTATTTATTAATATTGCGATCTGAAGCTAAAGAAGTAGATGGTATACTCCAGGCTAGTTTGAAAATATCGTTCACCGATATTTTCAGGCGCATGGAAAAATGGGAATACCTGCTAAAACCCTTGCACTTGCTGAAAAACATTACACTATTAAATACATGATCACTATGAAAGTCATGCGGTTACGTTACCAGAAGCGTTTTTCAGCAGGCCCCAAATAAGAAAAGCCCTGAGTTAGGGCTTTTCTAGAAGGTTTTAAGGAGTTATAATTTCTCGATGACAATGGCCGAGGCACCGCCTCCACCATTACAAATACCGGCAACACCTATTGTGCCGCTGTTTTGGTGAAGCACAGCGTTGAGCGTGGTAATGATCCGTGCACCGGATGTTCCTAGCGGATGCCCCATAGCTACAGCCCCTCCATTTACGTTTACTTTATCACCATCGAGCCCTAGTTTCTGGATATTGGCAAGAGCCACTACAGAGAAAGCTTCGTTGATTTCGTAATAATCTACATCAGAAGCTTCTACACCTGCGTGTTTCATGGCTCTCGGTATAGCTTCTGCTGGTGCTGTTGTGAACCAGATTGGTTCCTGTGCAGCGTCTGCGAATCCTCTGATTTTGGCTATTGGCTTCAAACCAAGCGCTTCCATTTTCTTTTTTGATACCAGAATCAATGCAGATGCTCCGTCATTTATAGTGGAAGCATTGGCCGCCGTGACGGTACCGTCTTTGTTGAATACCGGTCTTAATCCTGGAATTTTATCAAAACGGACATTCTTGTACTCCTCATCTGTGTCCATGATAACCGGATCTCCTTTACGCTGTGGAATTTCCACCGGGATGATTTCATCTTTGAACTTACCAGCTTCAGTTGCTGCCTCAGTACGTTTATACGAGTTGATTGCATACTCATCCTGCGCTTCACGAGAGATATTCATTTCTTTTGCGGTGTTGTCAGCGCAGCTTCCCATCGGGAAGTTGTTGTATACTTCCCATAGGCCATCGTGCATCAAGCCATCAAGCATTTGTCCATGACCATATTTGTAACCAAAACGTGCTTTTGGAACATAATAAGGGATGTTGGACATGCTTTCCATTCCTCCGGCAACTACCAGGTCATTGATGCCCAACATGATGGATTGAGCACCGAACATTACGGTTTTCATACCTGATGAACATACTTTGTTGACGGTAGTGCAAGGTACATTGTGGCCTATGCCAGCAGCAATGGCAGCTTGTCTTGCAGGTGCCTGACCCAGACCAGAGGAAACCACGTTTCCCATCAAAACTTCATTTACTTCCGCAGGAGCGACACCAGCTTTGTCTAGTGCTCCTTTGATGGCTTTGCTGCCAAGTTCTACGGCTGTGAAGCCGGAAAGGCTACCTCCAAAGCTTCCAATAGGGGTGCGGACGGCTGAAACGATGTATACTTCTTCCATTTCTTAATTTTTTGGGTTTATGTGAATGTTTAATGGGTTTGTACTCCCAGGTATAACTATCTATTGGTTCAAAGTTGAATGATTTATTTAAGAATTTGAGTTTGTTCAGCCGATTATGTCCTATGGACTAATGATGAATCCATCTCGAAAATGAAACTCGAGAGCTAGTATCAAAACTTTAAAACCAAAAAGCTAGAGCTCAGAAATTCCTTACCAGTCTGGCTTGCCGCTTTCAGGAGCTTTGGTAGGTTTCCTACGTTGCTGCTGGATGTACTGAATTTCGTTATTCTTCATCGCTTCCAGGATCATTTTAGCTTTCTCTTCACTGATGTTCATCTGCTCCAACTTCTCTTTGGTGCTCATTTCCTGGTTTTTCTGCTCTTCGGACTTTTCACCTTGCTGATCTTGTTGTTCTTTTTGCTCTTGTTCTTCACCTTCCTTCTGCTCTCCGTCTTGCTTTTCCTGATCTTGTTTCTCCTGGTTTTCTTGATTCTGATCCTGCTGCTCTTGATTGTCTTGCTCCTGGTTCTCCTGATCTTGGTTTTCCTGCTTGTTTTGTTGTTGGTCCTGTTGGTCCTGATTTTTCTCCTGGTCTTCGTTTTTCTTATCCTGATCTTGTTGATCCTGCTTTTGCTGATCGTCTTGATTTTGACGCTGCTGCTCCAGTTTCTTTTTTACCACTTCATAGTTGAAGCGCGCTTCTTCATTTGTTGGGTCAGCTTTGAGTGCAGACTTCAGGTATTGTAGGGACTCATTTAAGGTTTCGGGCTTATCCGTCATTACGCCAAGCTGCTGATAAGCTACGGATTTGACCTTGCGATCACTGGAAGTGGCCGCTGCCTGATACTTGAGCATGGCGTTGGCACTGTCACCAAGCTGATAATAGCTATGCGCCAGATTTAAAGCGATGGCGGGATCTTCTGCATTTAAGGTGTCATAAAGCATGCTGTAATTGGTTGCAGCCACGTCAAACTGACCATGCTCAAAAGCAATTTCCGCTTTGTTTTTCAGTCGGTTATATTTAGAAATTTCTCCCGGATCAGTTGTATTGAGTAAGAGCAGTAATACCAATACGTTTTTCATAGCTTAATCACTTTTACCGTTATCAGCGCATCAATCAACATCAGTGCCAAAGCAGCAATGAGAAAGTAGAAGTATTTGTTGGCTTTAGCATCCAATTGTTTGGCATCTCTTAATTCCCCTTCAATGTCATTGATGGAGTTAATTAAACGTTCTACATCGTTTTGGCGTTCGTTAATCTCAAAATATTTTCCACCAGTATCTGCCGCTAATTTTTTGAGCGACTTGGTGTTGATCTTGCTAACTACTTCTTCACCACCACTGTTTCTCTTGAAGCCCCTATTGGTCATGATTTTACTTCCTCGCTCCGTTCCGATACCGAGTGTAAACAGCTTGATGTTGGATGACTCGACTTCTTCGGCAATTTGATCGGTTTCTTCACCAAAATCTTCACCATCACTTATCAGGATAATGATTTTTGATTTTTGCTGGGTAACTGAAGTCTCCTCATTGGTCAATTTACTAAGTGCCATTTCCAGAGGGGGGCCAAAATCTGTTCCGCTGCTTGGTACCAGACTGGTATTCATTGCCTGGATGAAAAGGTTTAGAGCGTTGTTGTCATAGGTAAGCGGACATTGCATGAATGCTTCATTGGAAAACATGATCAGTCCAATGCGATCGGAACTAAACGCTTCTACAATGTTTTTTAGCTCAAATTTCACCTTTTCAAGTCGGGAAGGTTGTACATCAAAGGCGTTCATTGACTCACTGAGGTCGATGCAGATGAACATATCCTTACCAACCGATTTGATTTCGCGGGTTGTATCTCCAAAAGAGGGGCCGAGAAGCGCTGCAAGAATCATTAGAAAATACAACGTCCTTACAGCAAATTTGATCAACCACTTGCTGATGGGAACATTCAGCTTCGCCTTGATGCGCGTTAAGCGAATGACATATAGTAGGTACAGTGCCGCAAAAACGGCAATAATTGTGATCTCGAATGTGTCTAAAGAGTATGCCCAAGTCATAAGCGGCCCAAAAATACATTATCAGTTCATACTACCCAATGTGGAACCAGTCCTTTTAACGAATTTTAAGGATTAGTGGTATGTGGATAATTTTAATTGCTCAGGATTATAATTTTTATTTGGGATTGCTATATTTGCAGTCCTTTTCAGAGGAGCTCACGCATTAGCTTGTGTGGGAGGGTTCAAAAGAGAACGCTAAATCAATCAGAAAGTAACTCACGGAGAGGTGGGTGAGTTCCCGATAGGTATCGGGAGAAACCACACTTTTTTGGGAGGATTATGAATAAGTTCAGTAATGGACTTTAATTTGAGTTAAAACTCACGGAGAGGTGGGTGAGTGGCTGAAACCACATGTTTGCTAAACATGCGTGCGGGAAACCGTACCGGGGGTTCGAATCCCCCTCTCTCCGCATCGTTTTCTGATTTGATCAAAAACTGAAACGCTTTGCTAGAAATTCTAGTTGATGGTTCCATAGCTATCGGGAGGATAGAGCAACTGTCTCCTAAAGAATTTGCTAACCTTAGGGTTAGTTAGGAGGTTCCATAGCTCAACTGGATAGAGCAACTGCCTTCTAAGCAGTAGGTTCCAGGTTCGAGTCCTGGTGGAATCACAAAAAAGCTCTGACTTTAATTAGTTAGAGCTTTTTTTGTGTGCTTTTGAGAAGGATGTTACATCTTGATCAGACACACTAAATGGGACACTACCAATGGGACACTACCGTTATGTCAACCATAATTAGATAAAAAGAGAGTTCTCATGAGAAGTTACGTTTAGGATGATTCTTGCAAATCATTTTATCCGTGTATATATTACACAGTATATGAAACACGTTAGCCTACTCACCCTACTAGCTGTCCTATGCAGCTGTTCACAGATTCCTTTGTTGATTGTTATAAACGAGACTGATGAGACACTCAAAGCTCAGTCGATTGTTGTCAAACGTTCTAAATTGAATATTTTGGCTGAAAGCTATTTCAGGTTAATTGCAAATGAGACTGAACTGCCAAGCCAATATGACGATACCGATGGAGATGGTCAATGGGATGGAATGGCCTTCCAGGTGGATTTAGAGCCAAATCAGGTGATGACTATTGAATTAAACCCTGTAGACGGTCCTGTGTCTTACCCGATGAAAACGGGGATTCACCTGGGTTATAGTCCCGAACGGAATAATCAGTTCACGTCAGTAGATGAAAACACCATGCCGGCAGAACATGTAGCACAGTCAACGCCATTCTTGTATCAATTTGAAGGGCCAGGCTGGGAAAGTAACTTGGTTGGTTTTCGGACTTATTTTGACTCTAGAAATGGCAAGGATATCTTTGGTAAGACCACCGAGGAAATCACTTTGCCAGGTGTAGGTACAGGTGAAAACTATCACGAGCTTCAGGCGTGGGGAATGGATGTGCTCAAGGTGGGCAATTCACTCGGAGCGGGAGCACTGGCTTTGAAAAGTGGGGATTCATTGATCCGCTTGTCTGAGGTCGGAGAACAAGCCTTCAATGTTGTTTTCGAAGGACCAGTACGTAGCAGGACGGAGTTAACATATACAGACTGGAAAGCGGGAAGTAAAACAATTCAATTGAAAGAGACGATTGAGATTTGGGCAAATAAAATGTATTACCAGAGCACGATTGCTGTTGATAGTGAAGGAGATACACTGGCTACAGGAATTGTTAACCTACATGACATGAAGTCGAAAGAACTTTCCTCGGCGGGTCACCAGCTTATCTACACACATGGAGTTCAAAGTGAAAACAAAGATGTGTTAGGCATGGCGCTCATTCTTCCTGAAGCAGAGTTTGCAGGAAGCCAGTCCATAGCAAAGAAAGACAAGGGGATTGGGAGTACAGAAGTGGCGTTCTTAAACTCCACAGATGGAACCACCAGTTTTGTTTTTGTTGCTGGTTGGGAGCTTACCGATGAAACCATGAACTCTCAAGCTAGTTTCAAAGATTATCTCATACAAACAGCATCCGAATTGAATAGTCCTATTAGTATCAAATACCCTGAGAAGTAATCATTAACTCGTTTGAAGTGATTGTATTGTACGACATTTGTACGATTCTACTACCACATTCGAACGAATCAGAGATCCTCCAAGCTTAAGTTTAAGCTCAATTTAGTACATTGATCATGTTAGATATGTAATCTGGAGAATTGGTGTAATTCCACGGTTCACACGATTGGACTTCATGATTCAATGCTCATTGAAGTAGAATCAAACAACGAGCTTAATCTTCGCAGATGAAATTATTATTTACGGCAATTCTGGTAACCACGTTATCGACTTTATGTCTTAGCCAGATACCTGAAATTCTTAGCAATAAAGAGACTTATTTGCCAGACTTCTCTTATGCTGGATATCATAATGGTCTACATACTAACTCATCCATCCAGTTCGATTCGGTAATTGATGTCACGGATCACGGCATTCTTCCTAATGACGGAAAGGATGATAGTAAGGCCATGTTGGCATTGATGGATAAAATTGAGAATTTAAACTTTTCCATCACCATCCAATTTCCACCAGGAAGATTCATTTTCAGTGAAATTATCTATTTGAAGCGTAGTAACCTGTTGATCAGAGGTTCAGGTAGCGGACCGAATGGCACTATGTTTTATTACCCGAGACCAATGAAATATTTGGCGGCACCTCCTGAGTTGAAAGAGCTTCGGAAATACCTGGTTAAGTTTGATAAACAACAACGAGAAAAGGAAAATAACATTGATCTCCCATTTTCTCAATATGCCTGGTCAGGAGGGTTTATTTGGGCAAAATACCCTGATCAACGTGTGAAGTCATACTTGCCAGAGTTTAGTGAAAAATGTAATACACTGACAACCATCAAGTCTGGAAAGCGAGGACGAAAGGAATTGGTTGTCAGCAATGCTTCACAACTTCGAGTGGATGATGTGGTGCAAATAGAATGGTTCAATAAGGAGGGCGAGCAGGGATCATTGATTAAGGCTTTATACGGAGACACGGATTTGAAAGTGGGTTCACACCATTGGAGTTTTCCGGATGAGCCACTGGTCAAGCAGCAAGTGCGTATTTCCGCTATTTCAGGCACTAAAGTGAGCATAAGCAGTCCGTTGTTGATGGATATAAAATCAGAGTGGCATCCATCATTCTCCGAGTGGAAACATCTGGAGGAAGTAGGTATTGAAGGCATTCGAATTGAGTTTCCAATGGCAGAAACCATTGCCCATCATGTAGAAGAGGGCTTTAATGGAATTTATTTTACCCGCGTCTATGATGGATGGATCAAAGATGTGGTGGTCCACAATGCAGATGCCGCCATTCTCACTGAAGAGTCGGCCAATTTGACTATTGACGACATTGTCACTTCAGGTCCCAAACTGTCTCATTATTCTGTGTATGTCGGAGGAGTACACAATGTATTGGTGAACAACCTGAACGTTTACAACGAAGTGCGTCATCCGCTTAGCTTTAATACTTTCTCCACTAAAAATGTCTTTAAGAACTGTGAAGTGTTTCAGGCGCCTATTCTTGACCAGCACAGTGGTGCCAATCACCAGAATCTTTTTGATAATGTTAAAGTACACGTGTCATTGAATGGGTCGGATAGTTACGGTTTGTTTGCTGAAGGTGGAGCTGGTTATTGGAAGCCTTCTCATGGGGCTTATAATACATTTTGGAACATTGAGGTGCATTTTCTAGATGGATTGAATCGTAAAGATGAAGTAATTCTCAACGGAATGAACAATGGACCCAATGCTCGATTGATTGGGGTGCATGGTAATCTTCCGGTTCGGATCCAATATGGACCTGATGCTTACATTGAGATGACCAATGAACCATTAACTTTTGTGCCTTCATTATATAACTATCAGCTAGAGAAAAGACGTTAGCCGACTGGTTATTCGGTAAGATTTCATCTAGTTTTTCGCATTAAACCAAAAAAACTATAGCCAAGAACATAACCATATGGATTCTCTGCCTCCTCGCTAACATGTCCTTTTCCTTGAAAGGACAGGAGGTTTATGAATTTGCACACCTCAATTCGTCCGATGGGCTTTCACAGAGCTCAGTTATCACCATAGATCAGGACGCTGCAGGCGTCATGTGGATAGGTACACGGGATGGTTTGAATACGTATGATGGGGAGCACTTTCAAGTGCATCGAAATACCAAGGGAGATACGCTTGGACTATCAAACAATGACATCCTGGAAGTGGATGTAGATGAAAGTGGAGGGGTTTGGGTTGGTACCACCAATGGGTTAAACTATTTCAACACCGTAACAGAAAGGTATACTCAGTTTTTCAATGAGCCCAATAACCCTAATTCGATTCCAAACAATACGATTCGTGAGCTTTTATCATCACCAGGTTTTGTTTGGGTAGGTACTGGTAGAGGGTTGTCTCTTTTGAATCTAAAGGACAGCACATTTCAGAATTTCGTCAATGATCCCACTGACGATCAATCACTAACAAATGATCAGGTAAATGATATTTATAAAGATAAAAGCGGGAACATATGGATAGGGACGTCCGGTGGCTTAAATAAAGCTACTTTATCCAAAGAAGGAATCGTGGAGCTACTACCTTTCAGGATTGACGGTTTAGAAGTTTGTGAACTGAATATTCAAACCATTACTCAGGTCCCGGGCACGGAGCAATTGGTTCTGGGCACCAGGGGAAATGGTGTTTTTATTATTGATACAAAGACCGCTTCACTGGTTAAATCGTTTACCGCTCCAGAGATTACTCACCCTGATGTGAGATCGGTAGTTTACGATGAGGAAGGCAACCTTTGGGTTGGGACCTATGATGGCATTAACATCATAAGTCAAAAGGGTACAGTGGAATGGGTAAGACATGAGGATGGGAATGAACGATCACTATCCAGAAACACCATCAAATGCATCTATAAAGATAAACAGGGTGGCATGTGGATCGGTACCTATTATGGCGGTATTAGTATCTACAATAAGGCCATTTTCAACTTTAGAAATATTAAAGCCAAAAGTGGCGATTCAGGCTTGAGCTATAATGTGGTGAGTAGTATTACCTCTGCTAATGATGAACTTTACCTGGCGACTGAAGGTGGCGGAATTACTATAATCAAGAGTAGGGATGAGTATAAGTACTTGAACTCCACCAATTCCGAGTTGCCAAGTGATAATGTGAAGTGTCTCTCAAAGGAAGGTGATGAATTGCTTATAGGTACTTATAATAGAGGAGCATCGATTTACAATTTGGAAACCGCCAGTTTTACTCGGATGTTCAATGAACAAGCCGGACTGACTTCACCAAGCGTTTATGGAGTGCTGAAAGTAAAAGGGTATTATTGGGTAGGTACTTTTGGCGAGGGGATTTTCATTTATAACTCGAACAATCTGATTAAAGTAGTTCAACATGATCCTGATCAAACGCAATCACTATCGGATAATCAAGTCAGAGCACTGTACGAGGATTCTTCTGGAAATATCTGGATCGGTACGCAAAACGGACTGAACTTTTTGAGTGCTGAAAATGCGCGGAATTTGAACCCAAGCTTCAAAAAGTACCTGTTTAATCAAGACAATGAGTCTGGTCAGGATGTCCTTTGCATTTTTGAGTCATCGGATAAACAAATCTGGTTTGGAACCAAGGAGGGAGGATTAAATAAAATAGTAAATGGAGAAGTTCAAAATGTACCATTTTTGGAGGAAAGTGGGCAAGTTACGAGTCAAACAGTGCATGCCATTGAGGAGGATCAAGATCAAATGCTATGGATTAGCACCAACCATGGCCTGATCCGGTTTGATCCCATGTCAGAAACCTCCCGGTATTATACTGAGGCAGATGGGTTAGCTTCCAATGAATTCAATAGTAATTCCTCTTTCAAGACGCCAAATGGAACAATGTACTTTGGAAGCTTAGGTGGTATTACCTATTTCGACCCCAATAGCATGGTTCGAAACACCTTCAAACCGAGGGTGATCATTCGTGACTTATTTATTGGAAACGAACGTGTTAGGCCTTTAGATCAGTATGAAGTGTTGTCTCAAGCGATTCAGTATGAAAATAATATAACACTGGATTATGATCAGTCTATTTTTACCATGCATTTTGCCTTGCCGAACTTCGTGAATCCACGCAAAAACAAGTATGTATATCGTTTGAAAGGGTTGCAGGAAGACTATACTGTGACAACTGATAATTCAGCCACATATACCATTCAGCGGCCAGGGAAGTATGTTTTTGAAGTCAAAGGCCAAAATAGCAATGGACTTTGGAGCGATGAGTTTACTTCATTAGTGATAGTGGTAGAACCAGCACCCTGGCGAACTCCTCTGGCGTTTGCTTTCTATGCAGTTAGTATTTTGGTTGCCTTGTATTTTCTAATAAAAGTCATTCAGAACCAGTACAACCTCAAGCATGAATTACTTCTTGAACACCAAAAATCCGATCAAGAGAAGCAACTAAATCGACTAAAACTGGAGTTTTTCACCAACATTTCTCATGAGTTTAGAACGCCACTTACGTTGATCACAGGGCCGCTTCAGCGAATTCTACAAGAGTATCGGGGAAGTCGGGGGTTGTTTCGCCAATTAGTGACCATAGAAAAAAACGCAGATCAATTGTTGAAGTTGATTAACCAACTGATGGATTTCCGAAAACTGGAAAACAACGAATTTAAGTTGAAGGCAGCCGAAGGCAACTTTGTGAATTTTGCCAAGGAAATCTTTCTGTCATTTAAAAGCCACGCGAAGAATGAAAGATATACCTACGAGTTTATTGCTGATAGAGAGGACATTCAGGTCTATTTCGATCGGGATAAAATGGAACGGGTGCTATACAACCTCATCTCCAATGCCTTCAAATACTCACGATCAGGGGGCTCGATTTCAGTGAAAATACATGATTCAGGTGAGTTGGTGAAAGTGGTGGTTTCGGACGATGGAATAGGTTTTGATAAGAAAGACAGACCTAAGTTGTTTCACCGCTTTTATCAAATAGATGCTGCTGGGGATAAACGCAATCCGGGCAGCGGTATAGGGCTTTCTTTGGTTAGGGGCCTGGTGGAGCTACATGGAGGAAAGGTATCTGCACACAGTGATGGGGAAAATAAAGGAAGTGAATTTATCGTCGAATTGCGAAAGGGAGCCGAGCATCTATCAGAAGAACATTTGCTGGAAAACTTCCAGAGTAGCGAGAGCATAATGCCTTATACAGAAGGCGTTCCAGAGATTAAAGAACCTGAACAGATAGACCTAGAAACTGAAATTAAGCTGAATGCATCTAAGAAAGTTTTAATCGTTGAAGATAACGAACAGCTTCGATCCTTCATGGCCGATGTTTTGGGGTCGTATAAAATACTCACTGCTTCCAACGGGAAAGAGGGCTTGGAAAGAGCAATAGCAGAGGTTCCCGATATCATTATCAGTGATGTGATGATGCCGGAGATGGACGGAATATCCCTGTGTTCGGAGATCAAGTCCAACGTGATTACCAGTCACATCCCCGTTATTCTCCTGACTGCACGTACTTCACTGATCTTCAAGTATCAGGGGTTGGAATCCGGAGCTGATGATTACATCAATAAACCTTTTAACATTCGAGAGTTTATTCTAAAAGTTAAGAATTTACTTTCTGTCATTGAGCGTCTGAAGAGTAAATTCAAGCAAGAAAGTGGGATCAATCCAAGTGAAGTGACCATCACTTCTCTTGATGAAGAACTGATGGAAAAGGCCATATCCATTGTTGATAAAAACATCTCTAACGAATTCTTTGACATCTCGTTATTCAGCACCGAACTGGGCTTGAGCAGGACCATGTTGTTTTCTAAAATCAAGGCATGGACTGACATGACTCCTAATGAATTTATCTTGACCATGAGAATGAAGCGTGCAGCACAATTACTAGAGAAGGGCAAGGCCAATGTGTCTCAGGTATGCTACGAAGTGGGGTACAAAAATCCAAAGTACTTCAGTAAGTGCTTTCAGAAGTATCATAACATGACTCCAACTGCATTTTCTAAACGATTTAGTATTCCCGAATCTAATTGATAATCAGATACTTGTACTTTATTGTACCTTTTCTGTATTCCTAAATAGTAAGATCGAAGTATCATTGGACTATTAGAATTATGGAAAAACTGATTCACATTGAAAAGCATTAAAGCCAAGAAGGTACTACTCAGCATATTCATCGCCGGGATGGTCCTTTTACTCATTTATTTAAGCTAAGCAGACATGAATAGATTAAAAATCCTTGTTTTCATATTTTCATTTTGTTTGGGGTTAACCTTCGCACATGCGCAAGGTAAGACTGTTACCGGGCAGGTAGTTTCTAGCGAAGATGGCGAAGGACTACCTGGCGTAACGGTTCTCGTAGAAGGATCAAATGTGGGTACGACCACAGATATAGCAGGTAACTTCCGAATAAATGTTACTCCTGACAATACCTTGATTTTTTCCTTTGTAGGTTTTACTACTCAAAGAAGAAAGGTCGGTAATCAAACGAGTTTTCCCATCACCATGAAACCCGATTTAAAATCTCTTGATGAAGTGGTAGTCCTGGGCTATGGAACTGTTCGTAAAAGTGACCTCACAGGATCGGTATCATCCGTTGGTGAGGAAGAACTAACAGCGTTTCCGGCTCTTTCTGCAGTGCAGACCCTCCAGGGCAGAGCACCCGGATTGCAAATACAATCCAACAATGGAGGTCAACCCGGAGCGAACTACAACATCAAAATAAGAGGAGGTACTTCCATCAACGCTACTTCTGACCCCATTAGGGTCGTGGACGGTTTTGTAGGAGCAGAAATGCCTCCACCAGAGGATATCGCCTCTATAGAAATTTTAAAAGATGCTTCTGCTACGGCTATTTATGGTTCGCGTGGTGCCAATGGGGTCATCATGATTACAACTAAGCGGGGTAAATCTGGAAAAGCTAAGATCAATTTGACTAGTTCTTTTTCAATTCAGGAGGTTCTGAATCGGCTTGATTTGCTCAATGCGGATCAGTTTACCAGCTACATCCGGGAGATCAACCCTGATTACACTCCTGGTGGCCCGAATACAGATTGGCAGGAATTGATCTATCGACCAGGAACGATATCGAATAATCAACTTTCGATATCTGGGGGAAGTGATGATATTAGTTACTACCTGTCAGGTACAGCTTTTAATCAAAAGGGCGTAATCGACGGATCAAACTATGATCGATATACCATCAACAGTAACCTGAATATCACACCTAGAGATTTCCTCACCATCGGCGTAAACCTTTATGGTAGAAGAAGCCTTTCTGGGGGGATCAACACACAAGAGTCCACCGGCGGATCTGGTAGTGCTGGAGTAGTATCTTCGGCATTTAGATTCAATCCGGATATTGGTGTGTTCAATCCGGATGGTAGTTATGCCATTTCCGAAGTGGGAGATGACATTGATAATCCCGTGGCTTTAACATCTGAGTATTCCAGAGAGCGAGTGACGGATCGTTTTCAAGCGAGTACTTTCGGCGAGGTGACTTTGACGGAATGGTTAAAATTTAAATCAACTTTCGGGGTTACTATCAGTAACAGCAGAGAGGGTGAGTTTTTTCCAACTACCCTGATACGAGGAGCCGCAGTAGGTGGAAGGGCGCTGCTCGGAAGCGAGAAAAACACCAATATTCTAAATGAGAACTATTTCACCATCAATCCCGACCTGAATGGAGTAGGTAATCTGAGTGTGGTAATGGGCTACTCATATCAGAAATTGAGAAATGAAGACCTGGAGGCGAGAAGCTTTGGATTTGTTTCTAATTCTCTGCTTTACTGGAGTCTGGAAGGTGGAGCCAATCCTGATATTCCTAGATCAAGGCTATCAGAACAGTTCATCAGGTCGTATTATTCGCGTGTTAATTATTCATTCCTGGACAAGTACCTTTTGACGTTCACTGCTCGATATGATGGAGCTTCCAACTTCGCATCAAATAAAAAATGGGCATTTTTCCCTTCAGGAGCATTGGGATGGGACATGAAAGGCGAACCATTTCTAGAAGACATTGGGGTAATTACTACCTGGAAATGGCGAGCGAGTTATGGTATGGTCGGTAATCAGGCGATCGGCGCGTATCAATCGTTAGCCAATCTCGATAATATTTATACGACAGGCAGTGGTTACTCAGGCAACGCAGTGACACCTTCTATATTGGCCAATCCGAATCTTACTTGGGAAACGACAGTGCAGCTTGACTTAGGTGTTGATATTGGACTATTCAATGGACGTGTTAATCTTGCTTTTGATTACTATGAAAAAGAAACGAAAGATCTGCTGTTCGAGCGGCCACTTCCAAGAATCACGGGGTATGATTATCAACTTCAAAACATAGGAAGATTAGAAAACAAGGGAATTGAGATTGCTCTTGGTACCAAAAACTTTGTAGGTGATTTTGAGTGGGATACAGATTTGAATCTGTCGGCAAACAGAAATAAGGTGCTTGAACTTCCAGACAATAATACCGACGTATTTTATGGATCGGCTCCAGGGCATTTTGGCTTGGGTAATCAGCGCACAGGACAAACTCAGGTGATTAGAGTGGGACAGCCAATAGGAGTTTTCTATGGCTATGTTTATGATCGTGTATACCAAAATGGAGATGAGTTTTTGCCTGGTTCAGGTTTCGAACAGGATGCAGGCGGTGAGAAATTTATTGACCTGAACGATGATAACCGATTGGACAGTGAGGATCGGGAGATCATCGGTGATCCTAATCCTGATTTCATCTGGGGATTTAACAACGTTATTAGATACAAGAATTTTGACCTCAACGTCTTCCTTCAAGGGCAGTATGGTGGCGATATGCTCAGCTATACCCTCATGGAGCTAGATGTATTGTCAGGAGCTAATAATGCATCAACCACTGCACTAGATCGCTGGACTCCTTTTGCGCCAAATACAGACGTGCCTAAAGCATCTAATAGCAGAGCCAAACGAATCAGCTCAAGATGGGTCTACGATGGCACCTATACGCGACTTAAAAATGTCATTCTTGGCTATACACTTCCAAAAACGGCCGCTGCTAAATTGAAGTTGGCTTCACTAAGGGTATATGTAAGTGCTCAGAACTTATTGACATTCACGTCATTCCCCGGACTAGATCCAGAGGTTGGCTATCGAAATGGGTCTAATAGTGAAAGTGGGAACATCATGAGAGGTCTGGATTACGGATCCTATCCGAATGTTAAAAATTACACTGTCGGGTTAAAAATTGGAATTTGATCATGAAACGGAATAAAGATATGATGACCATCAGAAGAAAATTCATTTTACCGTTACTGACGCTAACGCTACTGTTCGGGGCATGCAATGACTTGGTAGAGGAGCCTATTGGAAACCTTGCTCCCGAAGGATTTTTTAAATCCGTAACAGACGTACACACAGCGATCAATGGCGGATATACAGCCATCGCATCAGAAGAATTTTGGGGCAGGAAGCTGACTTTATCCTTGCTTTTGAGAGGGGATATGTGTGAGATTGGCGACCCCACCACCAGAGCTGAACGAATTCAGGTAGATGAGTTCCAAATGGACGCAGCAAGCCCAATGGTCGATCCCATGTGGGGACGTGGCTATGAGGCCATCTCAGCAATAAATTTAGGCATTCGTGGCGGATCACTTTTGGAAGGAGTACCTCAAGAAGAGGTGAATGAAGCCATCGCAACTGGTTATTTTTTAAGAGCATTTATTTTTTACCACTTTGTGAGAATCTATGGGGAAGTTCCGTACATTGATTACATATTTGAGAGTGCCGAGGAGGCGTATGCGGTAGATGAAAATAGCATAGATGATATTTATGGAAGAATCATTGATGACCTGGAGTTTGCTAAAACATGGCTTCCAGATGTGCCAGTAAACCGCTCCAGACCGGGAAAAGGGACTGCTGCCGCTTATCTGGCTTCTGTTTACCTAACTCAGGAAAACTGGCCCAAAGCGTATGAAGAAGCCAAATTTGTCATCGACAATAGCGATGCATTTGGCTATGGATTGGCTCGCGACTATCAGGGTTTATTTGATGCGACTCTGGTTGAGAATGCCGAGAATGAGCAGGAGTTGTTATTTTATGTAGATTTTAAGGGATTAGACGAAAGTTCATTGTCAGGATTTGGTAATCTGACTAGAGATTACCTGCCTTCTGTGACGGGTCCAAGAGGGGATGAGCGCCATTCACAAGGAGAAGGTTGGAGTGTGGCAGTTCCTTCTTTAGCAGTATATAATACATGGAACGCAAATGACTATCGAAGAGCGGTAAGTTTTGATACGGTAACAATGATGGGAGATTCGTTGGCGCCTTACACCGAATGGGGGAATGCTTCAAGAGGCGTTTCAAGACCGCATATTGCTAAGTATTACCGCTCCTTTGGACAGGCAGGGTTGAATGGTCGTGATTCGGATAACAATTATGGTACCATGCGTTTCGCAGAGGTACTGCTCATCGCTGCAGAAGCACTCAATGAAATAAATACCGGACCCACAGCAGAGGCTATCAGCTATATCAACCTTGTAAGGGAGCGAGCACGAAGAGAGTTAGATGCTGATGCTTCCAATGACAGCATGATTCCGGCAGATGTCACCACTGGACTTTCTTATGATCAATTCTTAACCACTGTCCTTGAGGAAAGACGGTTGGAACTGGCATTTGAGTTTAAAAGATGGTATGATCTCAAGAGACGCGAATTGGCTGTAGAGGCATTTAGCCCAGATGGGCTTGAGCCGGATAAGACCTTTGATCCTACAAAAGACTATCTTTTTCCAAAGCCACAGTCAGAGCTCGCTTTACTAGAAAACCTGGATCAAAATGATGGATATGGAAATTAAAAAAACAGTTTGGATCGTCATATGCTCAACATGTCTGCTGGGTGCATGCGACCAATCAACATCAACGAACGGTGAAGAACAAGAGGCTGATAAGAAGGAAAAAGTCATTGATCTTACAGCAGTTAAAAACAGGCTGGATTATTTTTTGGATTATCCGGTTGATTCCACAGCTTTTCCGAGAAGCATGGAGCCAGATGGTACCGTAAGAGGTGTTCCCTCAAAAGATTGGACGAGTGGTTTTTACGTGGGATCACTCCTTTATGCCTATCAGCTTTTTGATAACGAAGCCTTGAAAAAACAAGCTTTGAACTGGTTGCCGTATCTGGCGAAGGAGAAACTAAACGGCGGTACACATGACATGGGATTCAAAGTGTACTGTAGTTATGGAAATGCTTATAAGTTGACTGCAGACGAGGATTACAAGAAGGTAATCATTGAATCTTCGGAGACACTTGCCACCCGTTTTAATGGGCGTGTTGGAGCGATCAAATCCTGGGATTTTGGAAAGGATCGATGGGATTTTCCGGTGATCATAGATAACATGATGAACCTTGAGTTGCTTTATGAAGCATCGAAGCTCTCTGGTAACGAACGCTATGCAGCCATAGCTTCATCCCACGCTAATGTTACTTTAAAGAATCATTTCAGACCGAATCATAGCAGCTATCACGTAATCGATTATGATCCGCAATCAGGCGAGGTACAAAATAAGCTAACCCACCAGGGACATGACGTGGAATCTGTTTGGTCGCGTGGACAAGCCTGGGGGTTGTATGGCTTTACGATGGTTTACCGATACACGAATGACCTTGCACATTTACAGCAGGCAGAAGAAATCGCGGATTTCATTTTTCAACAGACCATGCTACCCGAAGACATGATCCCGTATTGGGATATGCTAGCACCGGATTTAGCCAATCAACCAAGAGACGCATCGGCAGCAGCTGTAACGGCATCTGCCTTGATTGAATTGTCTCAATATTCAGAAAATGGTGATCAGTACCGTCAATATGCCAATGCTATTTTAAAGAGTCTTACCAATGAGCCTTATGTGCTTAATGATGAGGTAGAGGTGCCATTCATACTTGCGCATAGCACTGGGAATATGCCCAAAAATGATGAGATAGACCTGCCAATTAGCTATGCTGATTATTACCTTTTGGAGGCACTTGTTAGATTAAATGATCTTGATTAAACGAACTATGAAGTATTTACTAGTCATCTTGATAAATGTTTCTGTTTTTTCTCTGTGGGCTCAGCGATCGATGCAAAACATCAATGAAAATTGGATGTATTTGGAGCAGCCTTTTACCAATCCAGAACAACTGTCAGACCAACAAAGCTGGGAGAAAATTGACCTTCCACATTCATGGAATAGCATGGATGCAACGGATATGCAACCGGGATATCGGCGCAATGCTTCCTGGTATAAAAAATCAATCACCATTGATAAAAGCGAAGAATCCCGGTTTATTCTCGCTTTTGAAGGTGCAAATTTGGTGACGGACGTTTATGTAAATCAAGAATACGTTGGTCAGCATGTCGGAGGGTATTTGTACTTTGATTTTGAGATTACTGAGCAGTTAAAGTATGGAGAGAATGAACTCCTGGTTCGTGTAGACAATTCTTACAATGTAGATATCATTCCTTCACAGAAGTCTGATTTTTTCATATTTGGTGGAATCACGAGAGACGTGTGGCTAAAAGAAGTCGCCACTTCTTATATCAGAGATATCGATATCAACACTCCGGAGGTTTCTGCCAAAGAAGGGGTGGCTGAAGTGCGTGTTGAGGTAGAAGGGCCTGTCAAAGGACTTGATTATGAGATTTTACTTTTGGGGCCGGATGGCAAAACAGTGGCTGAAACTTCTGGCAGGTTCAAGTCAGCAGTAGTAGAAGAAACCATCAAGATTGCCAACCCAGAACTTTGGGATATGGATGAGCCTAATCTTTACACTGTAGAGGTTCGACTAAAAAAAGGTAAAACCACCATTGATTCGAATAACTCCACATTGGGATTCAGATGGTATGAATTTAAAGATTATGGTGGTTTTTATTTGAATGGAAAGAGGGTGCTTCTGAGAGGAACACATCGTCATGAAGAGCATGCCGGATACGGAGCTGCTATGCCAAATGCGCTACATCGAAAAGACATGGAGCTGATCAAGTCCATGGGTGCCAATTTTGTGAGGTTGGGACACTATCCTCAGGATCCAGAAGTCTACAAAGCGTGCAATGAGCTGGGGCTTTTAGTGTGGGATGAGCTGCCGTGGTGTAGAGGTGGTGTTGGCGGTGATGTTTGGAAGGACAATACCCGAAAAATGCTCAAGCAAATAATTGATCAGAATAGAAACCATCCGAGCATCATTTTGTGGTCACTTGGTAATGAAATTTACTGGCTACCAGACTTTGAAGGAGGTGATGATCGCGCGAAAATTAATGAGTTCTTGACTGAGCTGAACGATATGGCCCATGATCTCGATCCGTATAGAAAGACATCCATTAGAAAGTATTACGAAGGAGCAAATATAGTAGACGTGTTTAGTCCCTCGATATGGAGTGGTTGGTATTCAGGTAACTATAAAAATTACGAAAAGGCCATTGACAAATATTTTAAGAAATATCCGCACTTTATCCATATGGAATACGGTGGTTCCAGCCATGTTGGTCGACATACGGAGAACCCGATTACTGGTGATGGATTTGTGAATCCGGATGAATGGGAAGAGGCGATCAATCAGGTGGAGGTTGCGAACATTGCTCAGCGAGGCGATTGGAGTGAGAATTACATCGTGGACTTATTCGACTGGCACTTGAGTGTTTCTGAAACATATGAAGATTACGTAGGTAATGCGCAGTGGGCTTTCAAAGATTTTGGAACGCCTTTGAGACCGGAAAATGACATTCCTTACATCAATCAAAAAGGCGTGACAGATCGTTCGGGGAATCCCAAAGACGCTTACTATGTCTTTAAAAGTTACTGGTCTGATGACCCGTTCGCGTACATTGAATCACACACCTGGACCGAGCGATCTGGACCTACTGGAGTAGCCAGAAACATGAGCGTTTACAGCAATGCTGAGGAGGTCGAATTTTTTCATAATGGCACCAATAAAGGCAAGAAATTGAGAGATATCCAACACTTCCCGGCATGCGGTTTGAATTGGGATATCGAATTTACAGAAGGAAAGAATGAGCTCATTGCCGTAGCCTACATGGAAGGAAAGCAAGTGGCTACTGACACGCTGGAGGTAAATTACACCTATACGCGTTCAGGAGCTCCACAAGGGCTGGTGCTTAACTACGAGGAGCTACCAAATGGGAATCTTCTGGTTATTGCCGAGGCTCAGGATGAGTCAGGATTAAGATGTCTTGACTATGAAGAACGCGTGTATTTCCAATGCCTTGCAGGTGGAGAGTTGGTCAACAATATGGGTACTCCGAATGGTACGTCAGCAATTAAAATGGCGAATGGTCAGGCCGCGATAGAAGTCATTCCATCGGGCAGTGAACCCGTCGAAATGACTGTCTTGAATCAAAGTTTTAAAGGGACGTTCTTAACGATTCCTAACTAGAATATTAACCCCTTCGATCAATGAGATTATTTCTAATAGCGTTTTGTCTTTTTCTATCAAGAGGGTTGTTGGCTCAAACTCCGCAGGTTTGGACTGACTACCTACAGGACTATGAAGGAGGAGTTTCGTCTACATTGTTAGACTTTAGCTTTGCAGGGTATCATTTTTCGGAGGAGGAAATACCCGATGTTTCTGAATGGCCCTGGTTTGATGTCACAGATTATGGCGCATTGCCAGATGATGGTGAGTATGATGATGAGGGAATTCAGGCAGCCATTGATGCTGCTCAGGCTTCTGGAAGTTCCGCGGTAGTATTTTTCCCTGCTGGTAAATTCATTGTCAGTTCTGATAATGATACTCAGAACTTCATTCGAATCAGTCAGAGTAATATTATTCTTAAAGGAAGTGGTAGTGGTTCTGGAGGTACAGAGATACACATGGACGAAATGCGTGTAGCGAATGGTCATTGGCAGTTTCAATTTGAACCAGAGGCTCTTGATAATTCTCAGTTAACCAGCATTACTGGGCCTGTTGGTCGCGGTGAATTTTATGTTTTAGTTGATGATTTTGAAGCTCTGGAAGTAGGGCTGTCAGTTTATATCAGTCATAAAAGTGAGGAATTCGCAAGAAGTCACTTTGGTGATTTGGAGTTATCGGATGAATGGACACGATTGTTTGGCGCTTCCGGTGGGATGTCCGTCTATGAAGCTCATATTATCGATAAGATTGAGGGTAAAAAAGTGACTTTCAAGAATCCTGTTCAGATTGATTTGCCATTGCTCTCAGAAGCATTTGATATTCGCCGATTGACAACTATTAGCGAAGTAGGAATAGAAGATATACTATTTACCAGCGCCTGGGAGGACTATCCAGAGGATTTTGTGCACCACAAGGACGATATTCATGACTATGCGTGGAGTGCAGTTCAGTTTAACAATGTTCGAGATGCATGGGTACGAAACTGTGAGTTTAGAAGCTGGAGTGAAAATATAGATGTAAGGCAATCTATAGGGGTGACCATCGAGAATGTACAAATCACAGGTAAAAAAGGTCACGCTTCATTTCTAACAAGAAGAGGATATGGACTTTTAGTGAAAGACTGCCAGGATTCGTCTGGCCAGCACCACGGCCCGGGTACAGGGTATTCCGGAGTGAACACGGTTTATGTTCGCTGCTTAATGCAGGAAGATCAATCTGTTGATGCGCACTCAGGGCAGCCGTATGCCACGCTCATAGATGATGTAGAAGGAGGGGTGTTTGATCGAAATGGCGGGCCACATGAAAGTTATCCGCACCATGCCCGTGATTTCGTTTTTTGGAATTTCAGACACAATGCCTCTGATTATGAATCTTATAACTTCTGGCCTGTCAATCGCAATGGAAGTACGTATGCAGAACCTTTTTTCATAGGTTTTCAACCCAATAACCAGGTAGATTTTCAAAATGAAGGATTAAATGAACTTCCGGGTCAAATGGTGGAGCCCAGATCGCTTTTTGATGCACAGTTGGACTTGAGGTTGATAAAGCAAAGCGCTTATCCCGAAGTGACCTTTATTTCGCCTGATGGTGGAGCTAATTTCAGTAAAAATCATACGCTGAATGTAGCTGTGGATGCATCTGATCCTGATGGTACTGTCAATTATGTGGATTTGTTTATTGATGATGATTTGGTAGGTCGAGATGATGTCGCGCCTTATGAGTGGGCTGATTTTACTGAATTGACAAATCTGGGAGCTGGGGTGTATCAGTTAAAAGCGGAGGTGGTAGATAACAATGGAAACAAGTCTTTTAGTGAGATTGGTATTGTCGTTGGTCAAAAACCTCAAGTTGAAATCACACGACCTGAATCGACTAAAATAACCGAAGTGGGTGATGACCTGGAAGTGGAGGTAGCAATTTCGGATCAAGATGGTACTGTTGACTATGCTAAATTATATTATGACGGTATAGAGGTAGGAACACTAACCGAAGCTCCATTTATTTGGGGAGGTTCAGCCAATCCGTTTGCTGTACTCACTGGTCTGGAAGGAGGGGAGCATGAACTGCGTGTGATGGCAGCAGATGATGATGGCCTCACTTCAGAAGATGTTGAGTTCTTTGTAGTAAATGTACCGCCATCTGTATCATTCACTGTCCCAACTATGAACGAAGAGTTTCCATTCCTGGCCAATATTCAGGTAAATATAGGCGCATCAGATCCGGACGGAACCATTAATGAGGTGAAGTTGTACATGAACGGAGCGTTTTTAGGAAATGATCGGTCTGCGCCTTATACGTGGGGTTTTGATGAAGCGAAAGACCCTGAGCTATTTAATATGGCGGGAGGGACATATTGGTTACGCGCTGAGGCGACAGATAGTCGAGGCAGTAAGGTGTCAGACTCCATTCAGGTAAGCGTTGCGCTTCCATTGACAGTGAACAAGCAACATGCGCTGAGTTTATATCCAAATCCATTTACTAAGCAAGTCAGCATCAATAGAACAGATATTGACCTTGTACATTGTTTTGATATGCAAGGAAAACGGTATGAGGTATCCAAAATGGTGGAACCGAATTACACAGTACTAATGCCAAATGTCACCAAATCTGGTTTGTATCTCATTGAATTAATCTTTTCCGATCAATCAATCAAAAGGTTCAGGATTTATAAAAGTCTGAAGAACTAATCTTCTTCGTTTGTTTTAATGTTTTGAAGCCTTCGTAGAATCCTGTTTGCGAAGGCTTACCTTTACAAACCCACTATTGTAAGAGCAGGCTTTTGCGTTATCGATTATGCACTAGTCTATAGACTCTGAAGCCAGAGAACCGGATTCCGTACGTAGGTGTTTCGTCTGATTTCGTAGATTTCTGATTTCGTATTAGCTGTATTCCAAAGTGCGGTGTAAGCGTCTATGTCATATTCCAGTCCGATAAATAACATGCCGGCAGATTTCCAGGGAAGTGCCTCCCAGTATTGGGTGTCTTGTACATAGGCCCAGGAGGTTTTATCTTCCAGCATTGGGTACATCCAGCTTGCTGCTATACTCATTGATTGCTTATCTGATCCTTTATATTCAAAAAGCCCTTCCTTACCACTTAGTTTCAATATCTGACATAAACTGGCCATAGCATCCAGGTTGAAGAGGGAATAGGCGAAGGGCTTAGTTCGTTTTAATTCCAAAGGGAAACTTCCATTTGGAGCCATTTGTGTAGGTAGAAGGTAATTTTTATACAGACTGTCCATCGCATTGGTCAGACTATCGTTTTCTACCAGGTATGAATATGCAGCCACTTGCAAAGCCCATGTGGTACTGTGGTTATTTCCATTGAGCATCTCTTGAATACCAAAGTCATCAGTAGTAAGCCAGTTTATATAGTTTTCAAACCACGTGATGATTTTATTGTAGTCATCAGAGGGCCAACTGATGGATGATTTACAAGCTCGAATGGCTAGGGCAACTTCGATCAGATGTATAGTGTCAATAATTCCTATGCCACGGCCGCTTACCTTGCCTTTGATAGCTTGAGCATAGCTAAGATGAGGATTTATCACAGTCTCTTCATTTACAAACCATGCTTTACAATGCTCAATTAAGGCTTCTGCATACTCCTGGTCATTGGTCATGGAATAAGCAGCACCTAGTCTGCCAGCTATTTCACTGAGACGCATTATTAGAAGTCTGTGTTTTATGAAGTTATCAGGATTTGATTCGCCATCTCGTCTGATGTAAGGTCCTTCAGGATTCTCAGGATCTGGCCACCAATAATCTCCTTCAGAGTAAAAGTCATGTAATCCACCTTCACTTCTAGCGCATTCAGAGGAGGTAATCGTTATTGGAAGGCTGTCCAGATAGTTTTGGGCCAACTCGATAGTCGCTTTTTCTTGAAGTAGAGACTGACTATTGCAAACTAAAGGAATAGAGAAGAAAAATTGTAAAATGAAGTTTCGCATAATAAAAAAGGCCGCTCTGAGAGAACGGCCAATTTAGTCTAATTTTATGGGTAATAATTACTCTGGAAAGCTGTATGGTCCACCTCTCGTAAGGAAAATATTATCAAGACTTAGGGAATACTCACCTGCATGCTCACGTCTTGATGCGATGGCAAATCTAGTCATGGTGCTTACGTCATATACATCCCAGCTTCCAGCTCCTCCGCTTGGACCACTTTCAACCATGTCATCAAAGGAGACTGACAGTTGATACCATCCATCAGCATTTGCTTCATAGCCCATATCTGATAGCAAAGATGGCGTAGGTCTAAATTCCAAGTATTCATCGGTATTACTACCATCAGCATCAGCATCATATCCTTCATCAAATCTTAGTCTTAAGCCTGCGAGAACATCATCATAGTCTGTAGGGATGGTGCCAAAGTTCATGTTAATGTTAAAATAGTACTCCGCCACATCACTTCCTTGCTCAAAGAAATCCGAGAAGTACCCTGCGTCCTGTTGGCTATGACCAACTTGTCCTGTATATGACCCAGAGTCGTCAAGATCAGAAACGCCCTCTACATGATAAAAATTACCATTCACCGCCACTGGCATTCTGGAAGCACCTTCAATAATATTGCTTACTCCCCAGGCCGTGATTTCAGCGTCACCTCCAGAGCTGAAGACATACTCTTCACCGTCAAAGTCATCATTAAAATCAGGTAAAACTTCGATAACATAAAACTCAATCACTTCTTCTGATGTGGTAGTTGAACCACCTTCGTTAACCACTGTGAATGTGCTTCTTCCAAGAGGAGACTCACCCACAGTAATTTCAACAGTGGATTCTGTAGTACTAACAATAGTTGCATCTACTCCACCTATCGAAACAGCACTTACAGTAGACATTTCTGTACCTGTCAAGGTTACATTCTCACCAGCCTGTGCAGAGATTCTGCTGACAGATTCTACACCAGCAGCACCAATGATAATGACTTGAAAGTCAGCGGTAGATACTGCCGTTCCTCCAGCTGTGGTTACACTAACTTTCCCAGTCGTTGCTCCTTCCGGAACACTTGTCATAATTTCAGTAGCCGTGTTTGCCGTGATTGTCGCTTCTACAGTTCCAAACATTACGGCAGTTGCCTCACTAAGGTCTGTGCCAGTAATGGTTACTGCATCTCCAGGTTCGCCAGATTCCGGAGAAACACTTGTTATAACAGGAATCAAAACATCACCGTCATCATCCTTTTCATTACAGGACATAGTTAATGAGAGTAGTACAGCACAACTCATGAAAGCGAGTTGTCTCAACTTGAATTTTTTGTTTAGTTCTTCAATCATAATATTATTTGGTTTTTACAATTCGGTACACTGTAAAACTGGTAAAACCAATAAATACCTGAATTCAGAGAAGGAGTAAAATCGTACAAACATTTATAGTGCCTGTGAACGATAGCATTTAAATAAGAACAAATTAAGAGACAATAAAAACGTTGTAAACAAAGAGTTATTTTACTACTATATTCGGATTTTGAATTGGTTTATTTTTCGGATTTTAACAGAAATTAATTCGATTGAACTTACTGATCTTAATGCATGGTTTTAATCTGTTTTCATATCAGGAGTTGACCAAATAGGTTAATTTGATTAATTCTAAAGAGTAATATATTTTCTTAAATCCTTTTCTGTGTATATATTACACAGAAAAGGATTTTTCACATTCAATAATTCAACATCATGAGTATTCCCAAATATCAAGAATTATCTGGTAAAGTAGCCGTGGTAACTGGAGGTGGAGGTGTGCTTTGTAGCACCATGGCACTTTCTCTGGCAGAACAAGGAATGAAAGTGGCTATTTTAGACCTGAAAATAGAAAATGCAAACGCTGTAGCCGAATCGATCAATGCTAAAGGGGGTACAGCAATAGGGGTAGAAGCAAATGTTCTACAATTGAAAAGTTTAAAAAACGCTCAGAAGGTGGTGAGTGAGCAATTAGGTCCATGTGATATTTTAATCAACGGTGCCGGAGGGAATCACCCCAAAGGGACCACATCAAAACCACACCTTGAACTTGAGGATCTGACCAGCAATGAAGAATTGACGACATTTTTTGATTTAGATCCAGATGGTGTCCAGTTCGTTTTCAACCTGAATTTCATTGGTACACTTTTACCTACTCAGGTTTTTGCAAAGGATATGGTAGGTAGAGAGGGTTGCTCCGTTATCAACGTGTCTTCAATGAATGCATTTACCCCACTGACGAAAATCCCTGCCTACAGTGGAGCAAAAGCAGCTGTAAGTAACTTCACTCAATGGCTCGCAGTTCATTTTTCAAAAGTAGGAATTCGCGTTAATGCCTTAGCACCGGGGTTCTTCTTGACGGATCAAAATCGTTCGTTGTTGACCACAGAATCTGGTGAACTGACTGCTCGCGGCAATACCATTATTGATCACACCCCTATGGGTAAGTTTGGAGAGCCAGAGGATCTTACTGGAACGTTGCTTTGGCTTTGCAGCAAGGGATCCAAATTCGTAACAGGAGTAGTTGTCCCAATTGATGGAGGATTTAGTGCATTTAGTGGAGTATAAAGAAATAGAATTATGAAAGGATTAGAACAAACGTGGAGGTGGTACGGCCCAAAAGACCTCATACCCCTGTCGCACATTAAAATGGCCGGTGCTACCGGCATTGTAAACGCATTGCATCACATTCCAAATGGGCAGGTGTGGACCGTTGACGAAATTCAAAAGAGGAAAGATGAAATTGAGGCCGCTGGTCTAACATGGAGCGTAGTGGAGAGCATTCCAGTGCATGAGGACATCAAAAAGCGCACAGGCAAATACTTGGAGTACATAGAAAATTATAAGGAGAGTATCAGAAATCTCGGAAAGTGTGGAGTAGACACCGTATGTTATAATTTTATGCCTGTTTTGGATTGGACAAGGACCGATTTAGCTTACGAGTTACCAGATGGTTCCAAAGCCCTTCGCTTCGATGCTGCCCAGTTTGCGGCTTTTGAAATGTTCTTACTCAAAAGGCCAGGCGCTGAGGTAGCATATAATTCTGAACAAATCAAAAAAGCTGAGGCAGTTTACAACGCCATGTCCACCGCCGACAAGGACTTACTCGTTAGTAATATCATCGCAGGTCTTCCTGGCGCTGAAGAGGGTTATTCTTTGGAGCAGTTTCAGAATGTGCTGAACACTTATTCAGAAATAGGAGATAAGGAATTGCGCAATAATCTCTATGGTTTTCTCCGTGCAATTATTCCTACGGCAGAAGAATCCGGAGTAATGATGACTATTCATCCCGATGATCCTCCATTCCCAATCTTAGGCTTGCCGAGAGTAGTCAGTACAGAAAGAGATGCAAACCAACTGTTGGAAGCATACGATAGCTTTCACAACGGGTTATGTTTCTGTACGGGTTCTTATGGTGTAAGACCAGATAATGATCTGGTAGGGATGGTTCATCGTTTGGGTCATAAAGTGAATTTCATTCATTTAAGGGCAACAAAAAGAGATGCTGAGGGCAATTTCTATGAAGCCGATCATCTGAATGGGGATGTAGACATGTATGGCGTTATGAAGGCTCTAGTGGAAGAGCAGAAGCGACGGGTTGATCTTGGGCTTGCACATAGAATGCCCTTTCGTCCGGATCATGGACATCAGATGCTTGATGATCTGGCGAAGCAAACAAATCCAGGGTATTCAGCAATTGGTCGTTTGAGAGGACTTGCTGAATTGAGAGGACTGGAACTAGGAATCAGAAGAAGCTTCTAATTGATAAACTGAGACGTTTAATAAGAGGAGCAATAAAAGTCCAGAGCAAAAAAAAAGCCTCGCTTGTGCGAGGCTTTTTTACGTATATTTTTGATTTAGCTATTACTTAGCTTGCTTTATCTAGTACAATCACGAAAGATCCAGTTCCGCTAACGCGAGCATCTTTTGCTACAGTAGTAAATGAAACAGTTAGTTTAGTCTTCGCAGCATTTAACGAAACAGTTACATCTCCGTCTACTTCTACATCAGCTGAAGTGATATTGACGCTTGGATTAGTTAGCGTTCCTTCTTCAGAAACAGTAAAAGTACCACCATCAACTACACTTGTAATATCTCCAGACAGAGAAAAGCCAGTGGAGGTAATGGTTACTGAACTAAGAGCATCGTCTGGTAAATTTCCAAATTGGCTACTAGAACCATTCACATTCCACGTTCCGGACAATGCTTCGATTGTTAGCTCTTGATCCGATTTGACATCAGTTCCACCGTCTTCACCACATGAGTAAAGGGTAACGAACGCTGCTAAAAGACTAAATAATGTGAGATTTCTTAAAATTTTCATCGTTGTTTAAAGTGTTTAGTAGTTTTTCAGTTTTATAATACCTGATAACTTATCTAACTACTAAGGCGCAACTGGTAAACCAGCATAAGGATTATAGAATAAGTTAACCTTGGCAATGCAAAGTAATATTATTCTTGGTAATCACGAAGCTTCATGCCCTTAAAATCTGACAAAAAATCATTGCTTATCTTACTTTTTCTCTTTTTTGAACCTTTTTCGGTAAATGAGATCAAAATGAAACGTGAAGTTGGGCTTAATGATTATGTTTGAAAATTATGAATTCACGATCAATTAAGCATTATATCACAGTCTGTTTATTGACTATTTTAATCGGTTGTTCTTCCTCGGAGACGAATAGTTCCAATGAGGATACAACCAACGGGTCTCTATCGTCTAAAGAAACAATCCCTGCGGGAATGGTTACTATTCCATCTGGTAGTTTTATCATGGGTGGTAAATCTGATCAGGCATATAAGGATGAGTTTCCAAGGCACGAAGTAGCCGTTTCTGGTTTCTACATGGATGCTACTGAAGTGACAAATGCCCATTTCAAGAAATTTGTTGATGCTACTGGTTACGTAACCATAGCTGAGCAGGATATTGACTGGGAAGAAATCAAAGAGCAGGTACCTCCGGGCACTCCAAAACCTGCAGATTCTGTTCTGAAAGCAGGGTCATTGGTATTCCAGGAAACCGAAGGGCCCGTTGATCTCAACAATTACAGTCAGTGGTGGAAGTGGACTATCGGGGCGAATTGGCAACACCCTGAGGGTCCGGGAAGTCGTATTGAAGACCGGATGGATCATCCCGTAGTGCATATAGCATGGGAAGATGCTCAGGCATACGCCGAATGGGCCGGGAAACGATTACCAACCGAAGCTGAATGGGAATGGGCAGCAATGGGAGGACGTGATGATGTAAAATACCCCTGGGGGAATGGTACTATTGAAGAGGCCTCTGATAAAGCCAACTTTTGGCAGGGAAAATTTCCGTTTCAAAATTATGAGCTTGATGGTTATAAAGGTACAGCACCTGTCAAGTCATTTCCTCCAAATGGGTATGGGCTATATGATGTGGCGGGAAATGTATGGGAGTGGTGTGAAGATAAGTATGATGTCACGACCTATCAGCAGTATGCCGAAGAGTCTCAGGTTAGTAATCCCACTGGCTCTCAAAATTATTATGATCCAAGAGAACCCTATACACCTAAGCATGTGATTCGAGGTGGGTCTTTCCTTTGCAATGACTCATACTGCAGTGGTTATCGTGTGGCAAGAAGAATGAGTTCTTCCAAGGACTCAGGGTTTAACCATACAGGGTTTCGTTGCGTTAAAGACCTTTAAAGTTTAATATTTTGTGATGACATAATTAAGCTTATTTTTGCCTATTACCAGACCCTGCTAGCTACCATGATTCACCGCACCGCAATTGTATTCGTACTACTATGCGCAGCAATGTCTGCTTTTACGCAGCAGCGTTTCGGTTCGTCTGAAGATGTTACCGAAGTGGGGGAGTCTATGGCCGAATACATTAAGGAGAACCATATAGATGATATTGAAAATATCGTGCATCAGTTCACTGAATCAAAGGTTTTCTTACAGTACCTCTTAGAAAAAGGCCATAATATCAAAAGTGATTCTGTCAAGCTGAAGCGAAGAGATGTTAATGTAGGTTCTGATATAGATGTCTATGTCAAGCATTTTACTGAGCATCAGAACTTTACCATGTTGTTGGTGCCTGTAGATATCTATCCGTTGATGATTTACGACACCTTATTGTTTTCAGTGGTAGAGGTAAGCGATGACTTTCTTTATGAGAAATATTATCATCATGATATTTCTGATGATTCAGTGAAATCAGATTTGCTGGCAGATTTAAATCATGACCTGATTACGGCACATATGTTTCAACAAATTATGGCTCAGCAGGGACAACAGGCCGCAGAAGTTCAGGTAAAACTTCACGAAAGCTACATATCGACCAATTCCATCTCATTGAATACCCATGAGATGTCAAAAAGTGAAAAGAAGGAGATCATGAAGTCCTGGGGTCTAATGAAGAAGCTGTTTACTCATAACCTTGACCTCAATGTGGAAATGAACATCTACATCTTTGGGTTTGATGACATGAAGATCGTTCATTATACCTCAGACGGTGAAATCGAATATCGTATAACTCCGCACAATGTCTTTACGCGTCATCATTTTCTGGAAGAGTAAACTCTAAACCAACCTATCGAGTTAGGTGTATATGAAATGCAGTACAGGTAAGCGTATTTATGATTCTGAAGTACAAGCGGTAGATGCGCTCGTAGATATCCGATCCAGAAACAACTACCCACCAAATAGTGGACCCATCAATGTCTATAAATGTGAAGATTGTTCTGGGTGGCATTTTACCTCCAGACCTCCACAACACGAAATATTAGACCGCCCTGATATTCAAAAGAAAATTCAATCGGATAGCGAAGCGGCCTACTGGGAGCGTAAGTTAAGATTCTGATTCCCCGCCAACAACTTCTGATAATGGCTTCAAATTAGATGGTATTTGGCCCTCAGGGTCATAGGGATATACTTCCAGTATGTTCGTTAGGGTGATGGATGGAATGTCGTAAGGAACCAACATGCTATTTAAGTGCTCCTCGATGCGCTCATATGCCTGCTTTGCGTGTTCAGCGCTAACGAGTATATAGGTATTGATCTTTACTTCTTTTTCACTATCACCATCTACCGTGGCATAGACTACCTTGCTTTTAAACCATTTTTCTGAATCTTCATGGTTGATCACTTCAGCGATATTCGTTTTGGTAATTTGAGTTACGGTAAACTCACCACGAATATCCCTTTCACAGATTTCATAAACTCGAGATTCAGCATCGGTATAGGATACGGCATCTAGTAAGAATGTGTCAGTAACCTGCTTCGTCATGCCATCGTCAAGTTCTTTGTTGTGCTTAATCTTACAGGTGTACCAGATTTTCATTCTTTAGAGACTTTAGTTTTACAAATATTTAGAGGGCTGCAAAGATAGATTTCCATTGCCGACGAGAAAATTTTATGAGAAAATCTTGAGACAATTTTTTTTAAGGACCAAAAAGTAGGAGACTTGTTATCCGAATTAAACAACCCAAACCCAATTCAATCTATGACTTCCACCCCCAAGAAGCTATGGGAACCTTCTGAAGCATTTAAATCAGACTCCAATCTGCAGCACTATATCGATTGGCTTGCGGCTAATAAAGAATTGTGCTTTGAAAATTATGATCAGTTGTGGGATTGGTCAATCACTGATACCAGGGCCTTCTGGAAGAGTATTTACGAGTACTTTGAGATTATTGACCATTCAAAACCAGAATATGAACATGACGATTCAGTCATGCCAGAGACCTCTTGGTTTCAGGGTAGTAAAATCAATTATGCAGAGCATGTGTTTCGGATGGCCAGATCTGAAAATAACGCCATTGTTTTTAAACAGGAAGGTAATGAAGTAACTCGAATTAGTTGGAAAGAACTTGAACACCAAGTCGCAGCAGTTAGGAATTACCTGCAGGTACATGGGGTACAAAAAGGAGATCGTGTAGTAGCATACATTCCCAACATACCCGAAGCGGTTATCGGCTTCTTAGCGGCGTGCTCTCTAGGTGCAGTTTGGTCTAGTTGCTCGCCGGATTTTGGAGCCAGCAGTGTAGTGGATCGATTCAAGCAAATCGAACCCAAAGTGTTGATTACTGTTGATGGGTATCATTATCAGGGGAAGGCTCACGATCGGGTGGAAACAGTTCATCAAATACTCTCTGAGTTGCCCTCACTTCAGGCGGTCATTCAGATACCTTATTTGAACAAACTTTCCTTTATAGATTATGCGGAGCATTGGAGTAAGGTTGTTTCCATTGAGGCTATCTTGGAATTTGATCCGGTGGACTTTTCTCATCCAATTTGGGTGTTGTATTCATCAGGAACCACAGGACAACCAAAAGCCATCACTCATTCTCAGGGAGGAGTCCTTTTAGAACATTTGAAATATATCACTTTCCACAATGACGTAAAACCAGGTGAAAAGTATTTTTGGTTTACCACTACCGGATGGATGATGTGGAATTACGTTCAATCCACTCTGCTGGCAGGAGCGACTATTGTTTTATATGACGGAAGTCCGGGATACCCAGATCTCAATACATTATGGAAGCTTTCAGAGGAAGTAGGCATTCATCATTTTGGTACCAGTGCTCCTTTTATTGTCGCTTCCATGAATAAAGGATTAAGTCCTCGGAAAGCGTTTGATTTATCTGCTTTGAGATCCATAAGCAGTACGGGATCGCCATTACCACCTGAGGGTTTCGAATGGATTTACCAACAGGTGAAATCGGATGTTTGGTTGTGCTCTATGAGTGGAGGAACTGATGTTTGTTCAGCTTTTGTGGGGGGATGTCCTACAGAACCAGTTTATGAAGGTGAAATTCAACGACGAGCTCTGGGGTGTGCGATGTTCTCATATGATGATCATGGATATGCACAGATTAATGAAGTGGGAGAAATGGTCGTAACCAAACCAATGCCTTCTATGCCGATTTACTTCTGGGGTGATCATAACAACGAACGCTATCATGATTCTTATTTTGATGTATACCCAGATATCTGGCGTCACGGAGATTGGTTGTTAATCACTGATCGAAATACGCTGGTCATAAAAGGAAGGTCAGATGCTACACTCAATCGTCATGGAATTCGCATTGGCACAGCCGAAATTTATCAAAGTGTAGATAAGCTGGAAGCTATAAAGGATAGTCTAATCGTTAATCTGGAACTGGTGGGTGGAAGGCATTTCATGCCACTTTTTGTAATGATGAATGAAGGTTTTGAGCTGAATGAGGAGCTTAAAATGCAAATATCCGAGCAATTGTCGGAGGATTTTTCGAGACGTCATGTGCCAGATGCTATTGTGGAGGTTCCAGACATTCCTTATACGATTAGTGGTAAGAAAATGGAAGCTCCGGTTAAGAAGATTTTGCTTGGTAAGAATAAATACAATTCAGCAAACCTTGGAGCCATGCGGAATCCAAATTCACTCGACTTCTATGTGGATTATGGATTAAGTCAGCGTTTCGACTCCTGATGATTTTTACCTGTTTATCGAAATAGAAATGAGGACTCACCGATTATATCACTCATTGATTAGATTTAGTCTATAATTTAAACCAACCAACATGATAGTCAAAAGATTGAGTGTTTTGCTGCTAACAACAGTCCTGTTCGCAGGTGCTGTTTGTGCACAGGAAATCAACGTAGACAGTCTGAGAGCTAAACTTAGCCATACTGCTGATTCGGAAACCAGAGAGTTGACTATCATCAATAATGCATTGGCCTGGGAATACCGGGATATCCGTCCTGATTCTGCCCTGTTCTTTGCCAATAGAGCATTGAGACTCAGTAGGGAGCATGCATATCCTGATCTTGAAATACAAGCCATTAATTATATAGGTGTAGCATATAGAAATCTGAGTAATTTTTCGAAGGCATTTGAAAAGTACCTTGAGGCATTGAAGCTTGCAGAAGATCGTAAGAATTCTGAGCAGAGAGGGTATTCCCTAATCAATCTTGGAAACCTGTATCTGTATCAAACCAACTTTCAAGGGGCAATCAAATACTTCATACAGGCATTGGATCAGGCTCAGGCACTAGCTGATAATAGGATGGTTGCCTATTGCTTTCTAAACCTGGGAAGGTCGTATAAGGGAATAGCCGAATATGGTCAGGCCGAACTTTATTACAAGCAATCTATCGAAATCCGTGGCGAACTAGGTGATGAATATGGAATGCTAGCTGCCGAGATCGATCTGGCGGAAACGTACATGCTGCAGGGGAATCTTCAGCAAGCTGAGCGATATCATTTGAGCCTGATTGATCGAATAGGAGTTGACTCGAATCCACGGATGCTGGCAGTGGTTTACAATAATATTTCTAAGATTTACCTGACACGAAATGAACTCTACAAAGCGAAAGAGTATGCTTTTAGGGCAATAGAGATCACTCGAAATGTTAATAGCAGATATGAAGAGAAGAATGTATTGGAAAACCTAAGTACCATCCATGCCAACGCTGGTAACTATGAGCAGGCATACCAAACCCATGTGAGGTACGGTGAGATGAATCAGCAGTTGTTTAGCGAGGAGAATATTCGCAGAATAGAACAGATGAAAGGCCAGTATGAAATGGAGCAACAAGAAGCAGAAAACGAGTTTTTACGTCGACAGGCTGAGTTGAACCAGGAGATTATTTCTAGACAGCAAATCATTATTACCTTATCGGTTATCGGTATTATCTTATTTGTAGTTGTTGCAGCTGTCTCTATTCGTGCTTATTTGGTGAAGAAAAAGTTGAGTTCGAAAATCAGTAAGCAGCGAGACAAGATTAAAGACGATAAAGAGCTTATCGAAAAGCAATCCAATAAGTTGAAAGAGCTAGATGAGGCTAAGTCACGTTTTTTTGCCAATGTATCTCATGATTTGAGGTCACCTTTGAGTTTGATTATCGGCAACCTTGAAATGTTGAAAGAGGATGAAGGGGTGGTGTTAACTCCGGGGGCGATAAAGAATCTGGACACTGGATATAAGAATTGTAAGAGACTGCTGTATCTCACGGATGAAATTAACGACCTCACCAAGCTTGAAGAGGGTAAAATCAATCTTAAGCAGGAAGTGGTTAGG
Source organism: Marinoscillum sp. (assembly GCA_024305105.1). Taxonomy (GTDB): domain Bacteria; phylum Bacteroidota; class Bacteroidia; order Cytophagales; family Cyclobacteriaceae; genus Marinoscillum. The sequence goes on along the minus strand of JAMWZA010000023.1, from coordinate 6,588 downwards.
TTGAGTTCCTACTTGGAAATGCTCACCGAAATGTTCGTAGGAACGGCCGAGTATAAGGGAGTCACACTAGTGTGTAAGCATTACCTTAACAAAGAGGATGCTGTTTTTATTGACCCACGTCAGTTTGAGAAAATTTTCTACAATTTGGTGTCTAATGCGATCAGACATACTTCGAAAGGTGATAAGATCACTATTGAAACGCATGATGCAGGTCAATCTATATTGCTAAATATAACTGACACAGGCGAAGGAATCCCTTCCGAAAGTGTAGCGTATGTTTTTGATAGGTTTTACCAATCCAAGACGAATGAGTACCGGACGAAGGAAGGTTTGGGAATTGGTCTGGCATTAGTAAAAGAGCTTGTGGAACTGCATGATGGTCAAATTACAGTTGAGAGTACATTAGGTCTTGGTACCAGTTTTAAAATGGTATTCCCTAAAGCGAAAAATATAGGTGAAACAGCTGCGATAGGCTCTACATTTTCTTACGTTTCTGAGAGAAAGCATCTATACGACGAAATCGACCGTGAAGAAAATGCCGGAGTGAATCTACCTAAACAGGAAGGTGAAACCCTCACCATTATGATTGTCGATGATCATCCGGAGATTCGCTATCACATCCGTCAGATTCTAGAAGACAATTATCACGTGATTGAAGCGGCACATGGTGTAGAGGCCCTTGAGCTTTTAAAACACAATGAGGTTTCATTAATTGTATCCGATCTCATGATGCCATGGATGGATGGTTTCGAGCTTATAGAGGCACTTAAAGCAAACGAAGATTTTAATAAAATCCCAATACTCGTTGTTTCAGCTAGAATCTCTGAGAATGATCAGGAGAAAGTGCTCTACCATGGCATTAATGATTATTTGCAAAAGCCATTCCAAAAGAAGGAGCTTTTGTTGCGTATCAATAATCTGTTGGATGCTAAAGCGAGTTATGGCAGCACAGAAAACCAATCCTTTTCCAAACTTTTTGACAAGTCAAGCCTGGATGCGGTAGAAAAGGATATTCTATCTAAACTGGATCAGTTGATTATGGACCGGATAGCTGACGAAAACCTATCCGTATTTGATTTGGCGAGTGCAATGGCTGCCAGTGAGCGTCAGGTCTACCGCCTGGTTAAAAAACTTACCGGGAGGACACCTTTTGAATATGTCGCTGAAATACGAATGAAATATGTGGATTACCTTATTAGAAAGAATAAAGTGAGGAACCCATCTGAAGCAGCAAGAAGCATCGGCTTAAAAAATGTTACTGCTTTCAGTAAACAATACGAAAAGAAGTTTGGTGTTAAACCTGCAGATGTACTAAAATCAGAAGCCTAATCAGAACTTGTTTTCTGAATAGGCAATCTCTGCTAATTGAGCCTGGTAAAACGACTCAAAATAGTTGTTTCTTAACGCTGGGTCTCCCACGAAAACGTCGTGTTGCGTATGGAATTGATTGCTCTTCTTACTTTTTAGAAGTTTGTCCAATCCTTTAGATATTTTATTTTCTCTATCAAACATGTCAATATCAGTAATAAATGAATTGATCGTTAGCGCTTTGTTTGGCTTTCTTGATTGCTTTTATTCCCATCGTAGAGAATAGCAATGTGATCATAAAAACAGCTAGTTTCTTAAACATATCACATGCAAGGCAAGGCTTTTAATGAGTACCCCTAAAGAAAATAGAAAATTTATTGAATTATTTTTATTCCGTCTCTTTGAATGGAGGCAGTCCCCCAATACCCCAACACCGCTTCATTGGAGTTTAGATACTGTAAGTTGCTGTTAATAGGGGAAGGGGTGACTGAAGATGCAGACCCCAAAGAGGTTGTTTGAGATTTCAAGAGGCGCAAGAACTCATAACCATCTCTTGATATTTCGTGTAGCTCCAGGCTGATGGAATCATTCCTGAAGTACTCGAGTAATGCAAATTCATTTTCAATTTTGGGTTTATTTCCATTAAAAAATCGATCATTGATCAGGATCATGTTTTCTGGTTGAGCAAAAAGCGTGTCGTTCTTGTATGCTTTGATCCGATAATAATTGGAGAATGATCCCGGGTCTTGAAATTGTAGGATAGGATAGTACACCTGCTCGATAATGCTTTGATTCTCTTCTGACGGTCGTTCATAATAATCATATCCCAGTGTATCTATGGAGGGTGCTCGCTTCATACGCTCACCGGGAGATGTGATAATTCGTCCATCCGATAGTGTTATTGTAAGCGTATAGTTCACTCCGCTGCTGGCTTTTTCTTTATCTCGAGTTTGATAGACCCCATTTCCTACGTAATCATAAGCATAGGATTCACCATTATTTCCGCTTACAAATACTCCAGCATCCTGTACATATGTTTCCTGTTCATTAACAAGGAAATCCTGAGATAAGCTTAGTTTAACTGTTTGGAAAGTATCCAGATCAGTAAACCACCCTTGAACGACCAATAAATTTCCAGCACCGGTCCTAGGAACGTCCTCAGTATCGCATGAAAAGAGACCAAACAGAATGAGTATGTAGTATCGTTTTTTCAAAACTTAAAGTGATAAGAAATGGATGGTACGATCTGATCAATAATGGAATACGGTGTAACGGTAGTTTCACCTTGCTCATTTTGCTCAAACACATAGGAATAGACATTGCTGCGCGAGTAAAGGTTGTAAATATTCAAGGTCCAGTAGTCTGAGAACTTTTTGGGAGAACCATCGGAATGAAAATTTTTGGTATGCCATTTTACCGATAAATCCATGCGGTGGTAGGCGGGTAGTCTGTTTTGATTTCGATCCTCAAAAAGTGGAACTTGAATCTCTTCAAAAGAATATTTTCCCTGGGGAAGTGTAAATGGACGTCCAGAGTTGTAATTAAATGTTAGCGAACTAAATAGACGTGGTGTTATCTCGACAATGCCTACCAAAGATAAATCGTGTTTTCGATCAAAGTTGGAAGGAAAGAACTGACCATTGTTCACGTTATTGAAGTCATCGGTGACCTGAATTTCACTTCTGGAAAGTGAGTAACTGACCCATCCTGTGAATTTTCCTTTGTTCTTTTTAAGAAAGAACTCTACTCCATAGTTTCTGCCATTCGCATTGATTAATTCGGTTTCAGGATTGTTATTAAAAAGTAAATCTGCTCCGTTTTTATATTCTAAAAGGTTATTTAGAACTTTATAATACCCGTCTACAAAAGCTTCATAATTGTGTTCTTTCAAATTGAAAAACCACCCCAATGAAAAGTGATGGGACTCAGTTGGTTTGACATAAGTATCGCTTAGCTTCCAGATATCTGTAGGCGTGGGGGTTACAGTGTTTGAAACCAGATGGAGGTATTGGAACGACCTGGAGTAGCTCAACTTGGTGCTAAGGTTGTTTGACCATTTGTACACTGTAGAGGCTCTAGGCTCAAGGTTGAGGTAGGTTTCTATGGGTTCGTTTTTAGAATAGCTAATTGTATCTGTAATGTTTTCATCCAACCTAGGCGCATCAGCTGTGTAAGTATATACATCTCTAGGGCCTATGTTTATTAACGAGGAAAGACGTAATCCATAAAGAAAATGGAATCGACCTAAAGTCGCTTCATGAGAAATGTAAGCAGCATTTTCCAAACCGATTTCCTGGTCTAAAATGAGCGTGTCAGATGAGGAGTCTTCATTGAATGGGATTCGTTCTCCAGGCTTTAGTTTGTGTGCTATTATACTGGCGCCAAAGTTAAGTTCATGATCATTATTAATAACAAACCCCCAGTCTGATTTGAGTTGGTAATCCTCTATTCTGGATTGTCCGACAAAACTGGCTGCCTCCCGAGGTTGAGTGACTTTATAGTTGTACTGACTGAAGATTGCAGAAAAATTAGCAAATATGCGCGAACCAAATAAGTGATTCCACCTCAGAGAAGCATTTCTGTTGCCCCAAACCCGGTCTGTTTCAAACGAGTTGGTGCTTCGATCATTTCCGAAATACCCCGAAAGGTAAAAGGTATTTCTAGGATTCATTTTCCAGTTGGTTTTGGCATTAAAATCCTGAAAATAGTTTCGCGTGTTTTGATCCAGCGTTAAATCAAACAGCGATTGTCTTGCAGAGACAATAAAGGAACTCTCATTTTTTTTTATGGGCCCTTCGGCAATTAATCTTGCAGAAACAATGCCAATACCGCCCGTAAGATGGTAAGAATCATAATCACCTTCTTTTTGATGGACGGTCATTACAGATGAGGCCCTGCCGCCATAAGATGGAGGTATAAACCCTTTCATAATTTCTATTTTATTGACTGCCTCGGGATTAAAAATGGAGATCATTCCATAAAGGTGATTGGGATTATACACGGTGGCTTCATCAAGCAGGATGAGGTTTTGGTCAACATTACCACCACGGACGCTCAATCCATTCGCATCTTCACCCAGTGTAGTGATTCCTGGCAAGAGCGTTGCGCCTTGTAAAACGTCCACCTCACCCAAGAAGTATGGTATCTGACCTTTGGTATTTAAGTTGAGTGTGTTGATACCGGGAATAGGACTGTTGATATTCAGCTTGGGCTCATAAGCGGAGACAACTACTTCGTTTAATTCTTCCACTTTTGGATTCAAATAGAAATTGAGGGCTTTGTTCCTGTTGATTATCTGAATGGTGTCTATAAGAGTTCGGTAACCGATGTATTGGACTCGAAGAATGTGTATTCCTTTTTGAAGCTGAAAGGAATAATACCCATAGTTGTTGGAAGTGACGCCACTAGCACTTTCAGTTAAGTTCACTGTTGCCCCAATTAGTGCTTCTCCGGTTTGTGCATCCAGAATAGCTCCTCTTACCGAATACAGTTTCTCCAGATCGAATGAAACCAGGTATTGACTACCTTTTTTCTGAACATCAATTCCCAGTTGTGATTTAAGTACAGTAAATACCTCGGTTAAATCCTTGAGGTCTTTTTCAATAGTAATGTTGTTTGAAGGTAATTTGTCTGAACTGTAGGCTACTATGACTCCTTGATCCTTTAGTAGGGTGAGAATTTCCAATGCAGAGTAGGAACCCTTGTCGATACTTATCTCTCCAGTTTGTGCGAAGACAAAACAGAAAGAAAAGATCCATAGAATGATAAAAAAAGTCCCTTTTTGGAGTATTGGCATCAATCACTATACGATTTCGAGCAACAATCGTCTGTATATTGATGTAAAAATAGAGGTATTTAGCAACCTTTTCCTGTAATGGAAATCTTATTGCCTGATTTTTTTGACTTGGCGTTGAGGACCGTGGTGAGTGTATTGATCACTTCGGTAAGTGGATCTTGCTGAAATTGTGCCGTCACCTTGCATTCAAGGAGCGCTTTCGAGGACTCGATTTTCACATTGTAATACGCTTCCAATTGCGGTATAACATCCTTCAAAGGTTGATTCTCAAAATGGAAATCGCCAGTGCGCCAGGAATCGGCATTCGGGTCGTTTACTTTCTCAACCAACAATTGATTGCCTGAAAGCGTACCCATTTCACCTTTTTCTAAAGTGGTTTGCTTGAAGTCATTGGAGATTTGGACAACTCCAGAATAAACGATTACTTTCAATACGGATCCTTCAGACCATACATCAAACTGGGTCCCAAGAACCTCTACCACACCATTTTTGGTGTCAATCGAAAAAGTGCTGGTTCCTTTCTTTACGTTGAAGAAAGCCTTGCCTACCAATTCAACCTGTCGGTTGTCAATAAACGTTTTTTCATTAACCTTCAGTGAAGACTTTCTGTCGAGCGTCACTAAGGAGCCATCTACCAACTGATATTTTTTCAGAGAAGTCTTTGAAGCGGCTAACTCTGTCTTTTGACTAAATTTGCTTGAAGATTGTTGGTAAAAAACGAAAGAAACAGATAACAGTAAAAGAATTACTGCTGCTACTTTCCAATAATTGAAAGTTGATTTCTTGTTTAGTTGGAGCTTATTGCAAGTACTTACCCATCCTTTATCAGTATCAATCGTTTCATCAAACTCACTGAGCTCATAGAAAAGATCAAACTCCTCATCGGAGAGATCCTCTGTGATGTTTTTGTCACTGGGATAGTGTTTAAGGCAATATTTGTCGAACCATTTTGCGGGCATGTCGTTTATAAGGCAATCGTTTTTTTGGGTACCCCTAATTTCATCAAATTTATTTTAATCGATACTCTTTTAGCTCCTCTTTCAGCGCTTCTTTGAGTTTCTTCAGAGCAATACTCATTTGATTCTCTACAGTTTTCACTGAGATATCAAGGTCTTCGGCTATTTCTGCATAAGTAAGTCCTCCATATCTACTGAGTACGAAAATGTTTTTACATTTTTCAGGTAGCTGATCAATGGCGTATTGAATTTTCTTCTTCATCAAACCCGAATCATCAGCACTCATTGGGGTAGTTCCTAATGCACTGATTTGTGACAGGTCAGTGGTCGACTGAAGTTTGGGTAGTTCATTCTTGATATAATTGATGCACTTGTTCTTAACAGAGGAGAAGAGATAGGCTTTTAGGGAGCTTGTCAGGTTTATCTGGCTTCTTTTTTCCCAAATGTACATTAAGACTTCCTGAGAAATCTCTTCACCGATTGTCAAATCTCTGATGATGCTTGAAGCGTATCGGGTAAGACCGGCAT
>JAMWZA010000229.1 GCA_024305105.1 Marinoscillum sp. | reverse complement strand
ATGAATCTTCTTTTTGCTCGAAATGGATGCTCGTTGGACGACATATTCCTGATGTAGCTTCGATTTATCGATGGCCCGGTTAAACATTAGCCAGGCAAGGTAGGGGAGTGAGCTCCAGTGAAATGGCTTAAGTGTAACGATCCTGAGCTTTCCATCATTAAGCTTTGCCTTAGGAGCAATGTGCGCGTTATTTCCAAACTGACTCGAGTTCGCAAAGCTGACCAGAACCACGCGGGTTTTAATCTTTTCATTGTCAAAAGCGATTTTCACCTTGTGTGACTTCATTTTTTTCAGTTCGCCGAGGGTGATCTCTGCATATGATTTAAATCCCCGATTCGTACTTTTTTTGAACTTGCTGGCAATCTTCGCATCAAAGCCCACACCCGCTACATTGATAAACGGTTCCTCATTGATCCGTGCATAATCAATTTTCTGGATAGAAGCTATATTGAGGTTTTTAAGCGCATCTTGCATGCCCATGGGAATTCTGAGAGTGCGCGCCAGACCATTGCCAGAGCCATTGGGAATAACTGTAAACCACTTATCCGTATGTACAATGGCCGTGAAAACTTCATTAACAGTGCCATCACCACCCACCGCTACAAATCCATCAAACTCATTGAGCGAATCTTTGACTTTCACATGACCATCTCCGGCCTGGATGGTTTCATAAATCTCGTAAGAAAAGCGGTTGGGGTCAATGTATTTCTCGACCAATTCCGCTTTGAAACGCCTGCGCTTTCCACCCGATATCGGGTTGACAATGAATAGGATATGTTCTTTTTCCATGAACGACTTTCAAGCGCAAAATTAGCAGGAAACCATTTGTTATCGGATGAATCTTTTGTTAGCGAATTGTTAAAACGAATATCCTCTGGATATCAAACAAATCAATCATTAAACAACCTCAACGATGCTTTTTGAATCTTTTAACCCTGACCATTCTGAGTGGTAATTCACAAGTCTTTCTCGTACTCGATACTATTAATTCGCCAGGTGAATTTGGCTATTTTGGTTTCGACGATCACTTCGTCACCAACCTTTTTATCCATCAAGGATTTGGCCATAGGGGAATCCATGGAGATGTAATCTTTATTTCCGATTAGTTCTTCATATCCGACGATACGCAGACGTTTTTTGAGTCCCTTATCCAGGTTCTCGATCTCTACCCAGGCACCGAACGATACTTTGCCATCCATGTGTGGATGATACGCAATGACTTTGAAGTTATCAATGCATTTACGTAAGTAAAGGAGCCGTTTATCGATTTCACGAAGACGTCTTTTGTTGTAATGGTAATCTGCATTTTCTGAGCGGTCACCAAGGCTGGCGGCCCATGTGACTTTTTTTGTGGTTTCAGGTCGCTCCACACGCCATAAGTGATTGAGTTCCTCTTTGAGACGTTCCATTCCTTCAGGCGTTATTATTTGTGAGCGATTAAGCTTTGGAAGTGTTGATTCTGGAATTTTACGACGCATATTATATTCTGATTTCCGAATACAGTATGCAAGGTAATACAAATGTCAAAAGAATAAATAGGGCCTGCTGAAAAACGCTTTAAGTAACATAACTGCATGACTTTCATTGTGATGATGTGTTTAAAAGGGTAATGTTTTTCAGCAAGTGCAAGGGTTTTAGCAGGCTATAAATACCAAGATGATTTTTAAGTACACTATTCTCAGAAGATACGAAAATCGGATTCACTTGGGTCGGGCTAGCCGAAAAAGCGTTGGCATAGGGCTGTAATCAACCTCAACGGTGATCTCATAGTCGTTTTATCGCTTTCTAATAGGTGTACATTTTCATGCAAAATCGAATTTGTGAAAAGGCATGAAAACTATTTACATTTCTAAAACATTTTCCCTTAGAATCTAAATTTGATTTAACCCACACCTGGTTTTCTACCGAACAGGAATAAGAATAAAGAGCTTTTCTATGTGAGACATCTACATCTTGCGCATACCAAACCCATCATAACTGTACGACGAACGAGGTGGTCATCATATCATGGATTAAATCTCCATATAAATGAGGAGTAAAATCGAAGATGGAGGGTTTCAACTCTAAAATCATATCTATACCAATTCTGACCTTGGCCTAAAAGAAAGTCATTGCTGTAGGTGAAAGATAGATACCCGTCAAATAGAGCACAAGATTTATGGAAGAAGTCAGGAGTGTGGAACTTGTTTGACTCGAGCTAATGCATAAAATTAGATTATGTAATATATAATAAATATAAATAATAATTAATGATAAAAACTTCGGCTTTACTGAAAACGAATCCGTAAACGCCTTCAATGATTTGGTTCGTATTCAAATTTTGACAATTCGACCATCAGTATATGTTGTTAGCAATTTAAATCCAAAGTAATGAAAACATTTAAAGCATTTGTCATCGTGGTTATTGCGTTTATGGTAAGTGGCTGTACCGTAGTTAGACAAGGAGAAATTGGGGTCAAACGTAAAATTGGAAAACTCGACCAAACAATCATTCCTCCTGGATCTGTTGGCTACAATCCATTTATAACACGAATTATTAAGATGCCCATTCGTACTATGAACATGGAAATAAGTACCAATTTGCCTTCAAAAGAAGGTCTAAACGTGAGCGCTGTGATTTCAATTCTGTACCGAATTGTTCCAGAAGAGGCACCTATGATTATCGAACAGATTGGACTTGGAAATGAAGAGGCCGTGATAAACAGTGTATTTCGATCTTCAGCTGCAGATGTCTGTTCGCGCTTTTTTGCAAAAGATATGCATTCCTCAAGAAGAGCCGAGATTGAAAAAGAAATAACAGTTCAAATGTCAGAAATCTTAGCGTCCAGGGGTTTTGATATTGAGGCTGTGCTCATGAAGAACATCTCTCTTCCTTCAGGACTGGCACGGGCAGTAGAGGAGAAGTTAGAAGCAGAACAGATCGCTCAGCGAATGGAATTTCTTCTCGATAGAGAAAAGCTGGAGGCTCAAAGAAAAATCATAGAAGCTGAAGGTATACGTGATGCACAGCGAATTATCTCAGAAGGACTTACAGATGAAATTATTCAATGGCAGAGCATTGAGGCTTTCAAACAACTCAGCAATTCGAACAACGCTAAAATTATCATGACCAATGGGCAGACTCCATTGCTAATCAGTCCGGAAAATTGATCAAGCGAAAAAGATGCGTCTAAAAATAATTCTTAATCTCTGATAAAATCAAACAGGTCATCCTAGGATGACCTTGTTTTGACCCTAATTGCAAAGAAACACTATAGACATACCACTTTTATTTAATGACCGGTAAGGCAACTATTACATCCTTCGAGCCATGATTTATAACTCTTTGTAGTGAAAATGGCAAATGGTTACTTAATGATTATCATCATATTTTACGCTGACGAATTTAATTGAGAACTTAATGTATCATGGTCAATTTGCGGATAAATTAATAATAATCCCAAATGGCCAGACAACTGAATATTTACGCTATTATCCTCTTCTTGCTCTGCAGCACTTTTTCGAGGTTTCGAGCCCGAGGATTCCGTGTTTGTGAGAAACATCTTGTCGGTATACTATCAAGACATAGCAAGCGGTCAGGCTACCGGAGATTGGACAGATTCCGAAGAAAAACTCAGCTACATCAGGACATTTCAGCAAACCATGGGAGCCGACATTATGCCAGCTCAGAATCAGGTAGAGGCTGAATTGCTTTATAACCAACTCAACATTTTCAATAGGCTGTTTCCTATCTATTGGCTCCTCGGGATTTACTTGCTTGTTGTCGCTATGTTACGGGTCTTTTTTCAAAAGTCAGCACTAAAAGTGGCCTTGCTGATCGGAGTAGGGCTAACCGGTCTGGCTTTCCTGGCACAAACGGGAAACATGATTTTGCGCTGGTATGCCGGTGGATACCCTCCATGGAGCAATGGCTATGAGATGATAATTTTGGTGGCATGGGCGCTCTTTTTATTTGGTTTCATCTTTCACCGAAAGAGTGACTTCATTCTCCCATTGGTCGCATTATTTGGAGGTACATTATTGTTTGTTTCCTATCTGGATTGGTTGAATCCTGAAATCACGAATCTTGTGCCAGTCCTTAAATCCTATTGGCTTAAAATACATGTAGCCATCATTGTGAGTAGCTATGCACCATTAGCCTTATCAGCTCTACTGGGGCTTATTTCATTGGTTTTTATGATTACCCGAAATGACCGGTTTAATAAACCAATCCTGGAACTGACCTATATCAATGAGCTATCGATGACTATAGGCGTGTTTATGCTGTCAATCGGTACGTTTTTAGGAGGAGTATGGGCCAATGAATCCTGGGGCAGGTATTGGGGCTGGGACCCAAAGGAAACCTGGGCGCTGATTTCTATCATTATTTATGCCGTAGTGCTACACCTAAGACTGGTTCCTGCATTGAAAGGAACATACACATTCAACCTTGCAAGTGTTGTTGCGTTCTTCTCGATCATCATGACCTCTTTTGGTGTGAACTATTACCTGTCAGGTCTCCATTCATACGCAGCGGGTGACCCTTTGCCTATTCCTCAGTTTGTCTACTGGGTTGTGGGGTTTGTCGTGTTGCTCGGTGTTGTATCGTTTTTTCGACAGAGAAAAATTGCGTAAAAAATCAAGCTAGCTTTATGAGGCCTGAAAGAGTCAATGAGATCTCTGTGTGGATTTAGAAAAAACAAGAGTAGAAACACATACCTAATTGAATTGTCAGATGAAGCCCAACTCATAAGTGGTCATTTAAAAAATCTGCAGCCATTTTTAAACTTTTGTCAAATTCAAAAAACACGACAGAAAAGTGATCTTTCCCTTCTTTCGCAATTAAGGAAGATTTAGGGATTTCATTATTCAGATGAATTGCTTCGCTAAAAGGGATCAACTCATCCTCTTTACCATGGATGATTAGTGTTGGGCATTGAATAGAGGTGAGATTGACTTTCCATTGGGAGGCAAACTGTTGAAAGTCGTTTCGCTCTCCAGTCTGAATTTGTTCAGATGGAAAAAAACCTGACCGCAAATAATCAAGCGCAATTTCACCAGTATCTGCTGCCTCAAATTGGGAGGTCATAGTTCCGTAGCCCATCCACCGTCCAAATTCTGTACCCATCATCATATTCTCCATCAAAGGCCTGGAAGGTTCTTCAAATGGTCTTCCAGTGCTAGCGATCACCACGAGACCAGAGCAACGATTGGTGTATTGACTCGCAAATTTAAGAGCCGATGGTCCTCCACCAGAAAACCCAATGATAGCAGCAGAATCGATGGAAAGGTGATCTAGTAAGGCTGCATATAAATCGGCTTGTGCATCGATGGTTTTGCCGGATGATAAGGGAGTTCGGAAGTATCCTGGTCGAGAAGGGGAGATGATAGTGAAACCATGATTCAAAAGTACATCAGCCATAAAAGTACGGTAGCTTCCTGGAGTTCCGTGGATGAGTAGTACATACTGGTTAGACTCGCCTTGAATGAAATATTCCACAGGTCCGTGAACTGTTTCTGCAACAATGCTTTCACCAGGCAGATCTGCTTTTACTTGATTTACACTCTTTATATACTGGATATACTGTACTCCGATAAAAACAACCAGGACAACCAGGAGCCCCAATAAAATACTCTTAATCCATTTCATAATAAACCTTTCCTTCGTGTTTTATTAAGTTACTGGAAATACCTGTTATAATCAAGCACTACTGGTGCAAGCCTTCGTGAAGCATTTTAGTGTTCCATTTTCCCGGATAATCAAACTATGATCTATCTCATAGTGGTTTAAGTGCTCTTTTGTAGGTGTACACTCACGTATAAACTAATACTCACGTGATCGCATGAAAAGCATTTTCACTTCTCCTTTTCTCGCTAAATCTACATGTATTCATAAACCACGGTTAGTCCAACTAGGTAGGGCCTGCTGAAAAAGTCTGGAGTGTACCAGCTACGAGGCGGCAAAGAGAAGC
>JAMWZA010000228.1 GCA_024305105.1 Marinoscillum sp. | reverse complement strand
TAGTAATACCTGTTGGTTATTCATATTTCAGAGTTTCTGCAGGATTAATAAGTGCCGCTTTTAAGCTATGAAATGCCATTGTCATCATAGCAATCATGAATGTCACCAACCCTGCCACTACAAATGGCCACCACTCCATTGACACACGAAAAGCAAAACTGCTCAACCATTCGTCTATAAGAGCGTACGCTGTGGGAATGGCGAAAATAAATGCCAGACCAATGAGCACGATGAACTCTTTTGAAAGTAGGAAAACAATCTGCGGAGTAGAAATTCCCAGCACTTTTCGAATGCCGATTTCTTTTTGACGCTGCTCCATAGCATATGTACTCAAGCCAAACAACCCAAGACAGGCAACGAATATGGCAAGTCCAGAAAAGACAATGGTAATGGTACTAAGCTTCTTCTCGGCTTTATACGATTCTCCAAGTCTCTGATCAAGGTAGAAGTAATCAAACGGTCTTGCTGGCATCACTTGTTTCCAGGCATTTTCAATATCGGCAATGGCTATATTGGCCTGATCTGATTTGACCTTGATCGCCACATATTTTATGAACAAGTTAAATGCTCCGGGATGAGTATTTAAGGTAATCACCAAAGGGGCGATTGGATGATGCTTCGAGACGAAATTATAATCCCTCACTACTCCTACTACCTTTCCTTTTAATTCTCCCCGATAATAAAATCGTTTATTGACCGCTTCTTCAGGTGACTTCCATTGCATGTTTTTCACAAAGGTTTCATTCACTACAATGGCGAGAGAATCGTCTGTTTGAAATTCGTATGAATAATCTCTTCCAGCAACCAGATCGATGCCCATTGTACGCGTAAAATCATGGCGAACATTGAAATGGGGAAAAGGCTTAGATTGCTCCATCCCCTCAAAACGGTAATTATTTACCTGATGCTTGCTCCCTACGATCTCTTCTACTCCAGTGACACTCAAAACCCTGGGACTTTTAAGCACCGTGTTTTTGAAGTTTTCATAGTGCTTGCCCATCGGACTTCTGATGACGGGTACCATGACCACAGATTCCTGGTCGAACCCAACCTCTTCATTCTGAAGTAAATTGAGCTGGCGGATGGCTACTATCGTGCCGATGATCAACACAATGGAAATAGCAAATTGAAAAACCACTAGAACCCGACGAAAGTTAAAGCCAGATACTTTCACAGAGTGACTCTTCAGAACATCAATCGTTTTGAATGAAGAAAGAACAAAGGCTGGGTAAAACCCAGAAAGCAAACCTACAGTAAGTGAGATAACCAATAAACCCAGAAGCATTTCTGGCTGCATTAACAAGGCAAAGGAGATGTTCTTTTCTGTCAGCGCATTGAATGCCGGTAACACCATGAGAATAATCACCAAAGCAAGCAGTACAGCAACTCCAGTAAGCAGCAAAGACTCTACCACAAACTGACTCACAAGTTGACGCTTGTCGCTGCCAAGAGCTTTTCTGACACCTACTTCCTTGGCTCTCTTATTAGCTCTAGCTGTAGATAGATTGATGAAGTTGATCGCAGCGATAAGCAAGACAAACACCGCTACCATTCCAAATATTTTTAAGTTCTCGTAACTTCCATTGGCCTGAATCTCGTAATCTAACCTTGAGTTCAGGTGTATTTCCTCCAAAGGCTGAAGGGCTAGTGTCACATCATCTACAATAAACTTGGGAAAATATTTTTCGACAAAATCCGGCAGTCTGGACTCCAGGCTTTCTGGCCTCACTCCTTCTTCCAGCACCACATATGTCCAGCATGGGTTCCAATACCAGGTGCCGGGATATCCGCCTCCGAATGACTGCTTCAGACTGGAAAAGGATCCTAAAAAATCAAACTGAAAATGTGAGTTAAGTGGTGTATCGGCCAGTATTCCGGTTACTTTCAAATTTTGATTGCCTTGAAACTCCAGCACCTTACCCAAAGGATTCTCCTCTCCAAAATATTTAGCAACCATCAACTCTGTCAATAAAATGCTATTTGGTTCATCAATAACGGTTTCTCTATCTCCGACTAGCAATTCAAAATCAAATACATCAAAGAAAGTGGAGTCGACAAAAAAGATTCTCGACTCATTAAAGGCCCTTTCCTTTTCTCGATTGGCTAATGCGAGCGAGGGTGACTGAAAGTTGAACATTCGAGTCATTGCGACTATTTGTGCATCAAAATCAGCCGCTAAAGTAGGACCCGCAGGGAAAGGCTGTGAAGCACTATGCTCCCCTACTCCTTCACTTTCAAAATGCTCTACCAGGCGATACGTGTGCTCCGATTTATCATGAAACTGATCATAACTCAACTCATCCTGTATGTATAAAAAAATCAAAATGAAGCAAGTCAACCCAATCGCAAGACCACTGATGTTGATTGTGGAATAAACCTTTTGATTGATGAAATTTCGGTAAGTGACTTTTAGGTAGTTGTAAAACATGAACCTTAATCTTGGTGAATACTTTCCTTACGAGCCAAAAGAGGCTAACATCATAAATCTTTTATAAAGGGCATCCAATAGCCTATGGGTGGTCGTAACTATTATCACTTTACAACAAAAACAACATCACAATCCCTTATATTTATCTGTATCTACACGAAAAATCAATCATGAAGACAGTCTCCTTACTCTTGCTGATGTTCTCTTTATCTGGTAGTCTGATCGCACAAACGGACTATGCTTATGAGACCTTTGATGATACGCGCATTGTTAATGGGCATTCTATTGAAACCAATCAGGAAGGAATCCTCACCTTCATTATATCTCACCGATTTGGTACGCTCAATCTAGGTGCTTACGAACAATTTGGACTGGATCAGGCAACCATGCGCATTGGTTTTGACTATGGACCGACCAACAACCTAATGATCGGAATTGGGCGTAGTACCTTCGAAAAAACACGTGATGGCTACATCAAATACCGGTTTCTCTCCCAATCTTCAGGTGATAAGAACATGCCTGTAACGATGACTGTCCTCGGAACAGCAGCCATGAGAACCTTGAAAAGAACCGATGGAATTGACCTCACTTTTACCCAAAAGATGGCTTACACAACACAGCTAATGATTGCGAGGAAATTTGGCTCAAGACTTAGCTTACAGGTGATGCCAACATATCTTCATCGAAATTTGGTAGAGGACAATGAAGAGAATGATGTTTTATCATTGGGCCTGGCTGGTCAGTATCAGTTTTTGAAAAACTGGAGTTTCTCCTTCGAGTATTACGCCACTCCATCTACCTACTTACCAGATGATTACTACCAGTCGATAGCAGTGGGGATACAAATAGATACCAAAGGACACGTTTTCCAGCTTCACTTTGGCAATAGCCGTGGAATGACCGAGAAGTTCTTTATCGCTGAAACAACACAAACCTGGACCGATGGTGGCATCCACTTTGGGTTCAATATCACCAGAGATTTCACCATTAAAGGCCGTAAAATTCGATGAGATATTCTTTCAAACTTATCCTTGGTGGAACATTAGCTATATCGCTCTTCATCTATGGGAGCATGCCAAAGCCAGAGCAATCTCAAGCTGTCGCCGAGTTGCTTTACAGCCTGTGGGAACCAAAACCGGATCATTACCTGAAGAATTCTTCTCCTGAGTTAATCCAACGAGGAGAAGAGTTGATCACTCTTGGAAAAACCATCGGGCCAGATGGCAAGCAGAGTAGCTATATCAGTAAATACTACGTGTGCACTTCTTGTCACAATACCGTGAGAGAAGATCCTAATCTAACGGTAGTAGATCAGGATGCAAGACTAGATTATGCCAGAGCGAACGCCATCCCTTACTTACAAGGATCCACTTTTTGGGGGATTGTCAATAGAGAAACATGGTACAATGATGACTATGTACTTAAATATGGAGATCTGGTAACGGCAGCCGAAAAGAGTCTAAAAGCCTCTGTGGAGCTATGTGCCACAGTCTGTGCACAAGGGAGAAGCCTGAAAGATTGGGAAATGGAAAGCATCCTGGCCTATTTATGGTCATTAGAAATGAAACTCTCCGATTTGGACCTGAGCGAGAACGAGGAAAAAATCCTTGCCGGTGATGCTACTCCCGATGGTGAAAAAATTACCTTGATCAAGTCAAAGTACCTGCAGAAGTCTCCAGCTACTTTTGTAGGCCCTCCCGCCGACAAACGGATTGGTTATGATCATGAAGGGAATCCAGTTCTTGGAAAAGCTATTTATGAATTGGGTTGTCAGCATTGTCATCGTCCCAATGGTGAGTCAGAACTGGTGCTGGACAATACAGACCTTTCACTCAATTGGTTAAAGCGCCATATTCCTGATAACACTCAAAAATCGATCTATGAAATCATACGAAAAGGCACTTATGCGGAATACGGTCATCAAGAATACATGCCGCACTACACATTAGAAAAAATGTCTAACGAACAAGTGGAACATCTACGCGCTTTCATAGAAAACCCAGCAGCTGCTAGCGTAAATTAATGGTGATCTTATTGGTAGTAGGAAACTGAACCTTAGCGGCTTCAAAAGACGGTGGCCCAAATGCGCCCATCACATTGTTAGAAAAACCGTATGGCTCTTTTGGGATACCTACCAGGTTCGTATTCAGCTCTTTATCGTTGTTGAGGTCCTGATAGATCGCCACTGAATAGTCACCCTTTGGTAACTGAATAAGGATGGTCATTTCTCCAGTTTGAATTACCAGCTCTTCATGAAAGAAGGCAATTTTCTCCTCATCCAGATATTCCTCTTCAGAATTATAAAAAGCCAGACGAACCATGCCTTTAGGTTCTTTTATTCCCTGAATTTTGACCTCCAGGGTGTTGTCACCTGACGGAATCAAAAATAAACATGCTAGCAGTTGAATGATCATAAGCTCAGAAACGAAAAAACCGTTCCAAAGTTAATTGAAACGGTTTATATCAGGTTTTTAACTAAATCGATTAATTATGCAGCAACCTTTTTCTTATTGGGTTTCTCAAACTTTACTTCTTTCTGCTTGGCCAGTTTAATGGCTCCAACAAAGTTCAGCAACTTAATCACTTGATAAGTCGGATCTATTTCGTGCCATCTGATACCACCAAAATTAGCTCTTGTACCATGTTTGTGATGGTTGTTGTGATAACTCTCTCCCATCATGAGAAAATCAAATGGAAGGAAGTTTTTAGACGTATCGCCTACCTCAAAGTTTCTATAGCCATAGATGTGTGCAAACCAGTTGATGATCGCTCCGTGAATTGGAGACAATAAAAACTGCGCTGGTAATAGCAACCATAACCACCATACATCGGCATAAAACCAATATACAGCGAAGTAAGATATACCCCATACAAGGCGAGAAATCCAACTACGAGCGAAGGCATCAAATGCCTGCCATTGTGGTACTCCATCCGTAAAACGCTTGTCAACCTCTACCTTTTTATTGGTGATGTCTGAATAAATCGTTTTGGTCTTCCACATCATCTTGAAGATGCTTTCGTCATACTTTGGAGAGTGCGGATCATTCGGTGTATCAGCAAATGCATGGTGCATTCGGTGCATCACTCCATATCCGTAAGCACTTAGGTAATTTGACCCCTGGAATATCCATGTCAACACAAAAAAGACTTTTTCCATAAATGGACTCATAGTAAATGCCTTATGTGCAGCATATCTATGTAAGAAAAACGTCTGAAAGAATAGCGACAAATACCAATGCGCTATAAAGAATGGGATGATTACTTCCATCTACACTAATTATTAAAATGATTGTTAATTCAATATTGCTAAAAGGAGATTATCCCCTTTTACAGAATAAGACAAGTAGTGTGATGGTTTGTGACAGAATCGAGAAAAAAAAATGAAACTTTTTTTTCTTACGACTCGCCCTCTTTCAGAATTTGATCAAGCAAATCATCGAATTCTCCGCTAGAACAGGCTTTTTGGATGGCCTCAAAATATTTTTCAGAACTGAATGAATATGTATATTTCTCGGTTTCCTTTGACAACTTATCCTTTGCACGACAGACTAGCTGCCGA
>JAMWZA010000227.1 GCA_024305105.1 Marinoscillum sp. | reverse complement strand
ACATATCGCTCAGCTGTTCGAAACCCAGTGGATGCACTTAAAGAAGAGTAGTTCCTATACAAATAATCTACTTCCATCATGAAATTATTCATTTTCAACGAATAATAAATTCCTAAGTGTGATTGCAAACTTATCTTTGTTTAGGTGATTCACTTAGCTCGATAGTTAAGTGATTTACCTAAACCAGATACGGCAGATGCAACACATGTTAAAGACTTTATTTTTTTATTTTTCGTTGACTCTATTTAGTTCAGTAGTCTGGGCTCAATGTCCTACTGGAAATGTTACAGGAAACAGGACTATAAGTACCAACTGCACCATATCTAATAACCTCACAATTTCTGGAAATTTGACTTTGGCTAGTTCTGCTACACTAACAATAAATTCTGGCGTGGTTCTCACCGTAGGGGGCGTTTTACAGTCAAGTTATCAGGGAGGAGTGATCACCATAAATGGTGGAGGTACCCTCAACGCAGGTGGAAGGTTGTTTAATCAGGTACGAACAAGTACATCATTTAACATTTCTAATGTTACGATTACGGTTAATAATTCTTCAGCAACCACTGTCGAAAATGACTATAGAAGTACGCTGAATTTGTCAAATGGAGCTTCATTCACTGTTTTACAGGGTAACTATTATAACGAAAATGAAAGCACCATAAATCTTAACAATTCTACGTTTACAGTGACTTCAGGTGATTTTCTGAACGACTATCGCGCTGAAGTAAACCTGACTAACGGAAGTGATTTTAATCTGAATAATGGGGATATGCAAACTGAGAATGAATCCCTATTCCTTATTGATGCTAGTGATGCTTACATCAATGGCGATATGAATAATGATTTTAGAGCGGATCTAATTGTTCGTAATGGTGGCACATTGACTGTTACTGGAGACTTTAATAACGGATTACAGCCTGATGGATCTAGTGCAAATGAAGGTTCCGTCAGTGTGAATAATGGATCTATATCAGTAGGAGGTAACCTAAATAACACTTATGGTAGTGATATCACTGTGGATGGAGGAGGAAGTATGAGTGTCACAGGTAATGTAGATAATGCTCAAGCTGCATCCATTGATGTAGCTGATGGTACATTCTCTTATGGAGGAACGATGACTGACCCACACTCAGGAGTTAACTCATCTTCGTCAGATTCTGAATGTACAGACGGGTGCTGTGGTTCAGGTTGTGCGGCACTTCCTGTATCTCTGGTCGCTTTTGAAGCTGAAACCACCCGTATGGGCGTAGCGCTTCAATGGTGCACAGTATCTGAGCAGTCTAATGACTATTTCACTATTGAAAAATCATTGAATGGTAAGGATTTTAAAGTGCTCGCAGAGGTTAAAGGGGCTGGAGATACCAATGACGAACGCAGTTACAGTTATACTGATTTGACGAGTAATGGCCAAAAGGCTTATTATCGCTTAAGTCAGACTGACTTTGATGGAACCCATGTGTACTTAAAAGTAGTAGTAGTTGGATCTCCTGAGGAGAGCACTGTTCGTTTATACCCGAATGTTATTGAAGGTGATGCATCAAAATTGCGCGTAGAAGGAGTTACCGCGGATATGAGTTGGAAGCTAGTGGATCTAAATGGAAATTATATCAATTGCGGAAGTTTTATCAACTCAAAGGAAATTGACGCTGGCTACCTATCTAAAGGATTGTATGTGCTACAAATCACTTCTTCACAAGGGTTCTATCAAACAGAAAAGTTAGTTGTAAGATAATCTTAGATGAGTTCTGTGACGTGTTCTATTTGGCCATTATACTTTTGAACTAAGATCCCAAATTTTCTTAAAAAATCAACTCCTTCATCGTTAGCGATACCCTTATGTTCGGCATAGGAGTTGAGGTATATGACTTTTTCTATTCCTGCGGTATAGATAATCCGGGCACATGCCAGACAAGGTGAGAGCGTCACGTAGAGTGTAGAACCTTCCACTGAAGCCTTGTTCTTCACGGCGTATAAAATGGCATTTTGCTCTGCATGAATAGCCAGTGAACAGCCTCCCTTTGAATCACGTGGACATCCCTCTTCAGGAAACTCGTCATCACAGTTATGTGTGCCTGCTGGTGGGCCATTGTATCCAATAGAGATGATTCGTGTGTCCTTGGTTAGTACAGCACCCACATGGCGCTTGATGCAATGACTCTTTTTGGCAAGGTTTACAGCAAGTTCCATAAAAATATCATCAAAAGCAGGCTTATTCATGAGTCAAAATTATGCAATTGCAGGAATTTTACGTCATTCATCAACTATTCATAATGACTGAACGGAAATAATGAGCGTTCGCCGAATAACTATTGGTTCGTTTTTAAATATGTGAGACCTTTATCACATCTGATGAATAAATCTTCGTATCAGGTAGATGAAAAAAGAATAAACAACAACTATGAGTGATTTTGGTATTTTCAGTCTTGCTATTGCGGCTTGTATAGTCTTTTTAGCAATGATATTGTTTCTCGTGTTGCGAAACTCATTTCTGCTAAGGCTGGGAGTTCTAGTGGTAATCGTTTGTGCAGTGATAGCTTTTCTGGGTTTTATTGCAGGACATTTTGGACTCCATCATCTTTACTGGGCTGTACCGATTGGAGTGATGGGTGTATTGTCGATTTTTTATTTCCTCATCTATTTTATACGCAAACCAATTCAACAAATCACTTCTGATTTAGAGGTACTTGGTTTAGGCAATACCAATGTCATCGTGGATCAGAAAAACTTGTCTAAGAATGATGAGATAGGAGAGGTGTTTAGATCTTTTGCAAACTACATAAATTCTCTTCGTGAGATCACCGATTTTGCACAAGAGATAGGAAAAGGAAATTTAGAAGTGGGTTATGAGGTAAAAAGTGCGGATGATGTCCTTGGAAAATCGCTTGTGCTCATGAGAGATCATTTGAACGACGGTATTGGAGATATTAAAAGAGTTATTCAAGAGGCAGGGTCACATGGGAATTTGGCCGTTCGTGTCGATGTGAAAGATAAACTGGGAGCCTGGCAGGAGTTGAGCTTCTCTATAAATGAGCTGCTTGTAACTTTTGCTACTCCAATCTCACAACTAAACCCGATCTTCGAGGGACTCTCTAAGGGGGACTTGACCAATCGCTACATACAGCGAGCCGAAGGGGATATTGGAAGATTGAAAGATAATATAAATGCAGGTCTTGACAATCTGGAGCAAATACTGGAAGGTGTTGTGACAAGCGCCAGAGATATTGACGAATCATCTTTAGAAATGAGTTATACCAGTCAGGAGATGAGCATTAATACCAGCGAAATCGCGTCCTCAATAGGTGAAATGAGTACTGGAGCGCAAACCCAGGTCGTGAAGGTGGATGAAGCTTCTTCATTAATCGAAAAAATCCGAAATTCCTCAAAAGAAGTTGGTAGCAAAGCTGAAGAAATCAATACGACTGCCTCTGAAGGCTCTGGCTTAAGTGAGCAAGGTATAGAGATGGCAGATGCCATACAGGTGAGTATGGCTGAAATAGCAGATTATGCGGCTAAGTCTAATGAGTCCATGCGTGTATTGAAGCATCGATCTGATCAGATAAGTAAGACGCTTGGAGTAATTACAGAAATATCATCTCAGACGAACCTTTTAGCACTGAATGCAGCTATTGAAGCGGCGCAAGCAGGTGAAGCCGGTAGGGGATTTGCTGTGGTAGCTGAGGAGATTAGGAAACTTGCCGAAGATGCCAAGAATTCTGCTCGCGAAATTGAAACATTGGTAAACGACGTGCAAAACGATACTTCTGAAGCCAATAAAGCCATGCAGGAGATGACCGATCGCATTACGCATGGACAGGACAAGTCTAAAGGAGCTATAGAAACATTTAATAAGATTTTTGCTTCCTCAAAAAGCACTTTGAATCTTTCCAGGGAAATTTTGGAAGCATCCAATGAACAAAGCGATCAGATTAATTCAGTCGTATCCATTTCTGAAAATATTGTGGTGATTGCGGAACAAACGGCAGCTGGTACTGAAGAAATAGCGAGTTCAGCATCCGAGATGTCTTCGGGTATGGAATCGTTTAATCAGCGAATCGAACTGTTTAGAACTATTTCTGATTCCATGAAATCTGCAACTGATCAGTTAGTGCTTTCAGCATCCGAATCAACCATTGAAGATCAAAACTTAAGTGAGATGGAAATGCCTGAGCTTAGGTAGTTGAAACTGAGGTTTTTAGTCAGCTCTATGATTTCTGTAGCGTTGCTATGATGAATTCCATACATCACCGAATCAAACAGGAGAAGAAATGCTCCTTGAAGAATCAACCCATTTCCATAGCCTAGTAAGCGATCACTATTCTTCTTTATGTTCTTGGATCGTTCTCTGAGAAAAAATCCAGCCATCATGTAGCCAACATCAAGGCCGGCATTGACTAATAGGATGTTTTCCATACGCATTTGGGTATCCAGTATGGAAGAGATTGTTGGGTCAGATAGCAGATCTTTGGCACTAAAGTAACCTGCAGCCGCCAAACCGAGATTGACCGTATTCCACATTCCATTCATCTGATAGAAATACTTCTTGTCACCGGAGAACTGGCTGTTTCCATAAAGTCCAACCCCAATGTTGGCGATGGCCCAGCCACCCAGAACGAGCATTCCTGTTTGGTTGATCTGGAATTGACTTTCGGCTATTTGATCTATAGATTGGCCACTGGCGGACGCCACAAGAATTAAACACAATACCATCAAATATAGCCTCATGCGACTTAAACCTTCAAAGACCGTTTAGTGTTTGAATTGCCATCTATTACGAGTGCTTATCGTCTTCTTCCTTTTGAATTACGGTTAGATTTTGAAGGCTTTACTGTACGCTTACCGGGGTTGGTGTTTTTACGCTTATTGTCAGTTTTGCCTTTCGCAAAAAAAGGTTTTTTACCGGGCTTCTTAGTTTTAGCTTTAGGTGAAGAAGGTTTTGTACTGCTTTTCTTCTGTGTTTTGGCGGATTTGGCCACCATTGTCTGAATTTGAGCTATTTCTTCATTGGTGAGATCACGCCAGTCCCCAACTGGTAGATCCAGCTTCACATTCATAATTCGTGTTCTTTTTAGTGATACTGCTTCATAATTGAAGTATTCGCACATTCTACGGATTTGTCGATTGAGACCCTGAGTCAACACAATTCGGAATGATTTCTTACCGATTTGTTCCACTTCACATTTCCGGGTTACTTCGCCTAGAATCGGAACGCCTTTGGACATCTTTTCGATGAAGTCAGGAGTAATCGTTCTATTGACAATCACCTCATACTCTTTCTCGTGGTTGTTTCGCGCACGTAGAATCTTGTTGACGATATCGCCATCACTTGTTAGAAAAATCAAGCCCTCACTTTCCTTGTCAAGCCTTCCTATCGGAAAAATCCGTTTAGGATAATTGACATATTTAATGATATTTTCCTTCTCACTGGAGTCAGTAGTACTGACCACTCCGATAGGTTTGTGATAGGCGATATAGATGGCCTCTTCCTGATCTTGGGATATACTGTTTCCGTCTATAACGATCTTATCCGAAGGACGAACTTTTCCACCAGTTTGCGCTGGTTTTCCATTGACGATGACCCGACCTTGCTCAATCAGTTTATCTGCTTCCCTTCTGGAGCAGTGTCCTATTTCACTTAAGTACTTGTTGATTCTGGTTCCGTCCATATTGGCACAATGGGTTTGAGCCTCAAAGTTATCTTCTATATCTGGTATTCCAAGAATCGTATCGAATGTCTGACATAGATCAGCTGGGGAGATGCGTCAGGTCATACACCGTTGACTTTATGTCGTTTACCTTAGATATATCAAAAAGAAACAAAGCCATCAAAGAAACTTCTAGTGTACGGATTAATGTCATAAGCCAATCGCTTCAGCACATTGTCTACACCAAAACCCCACCGATCGTGGGGTTTTATTTTATCACGGCCTTTTAATTAGGGTTTGCTGAAAAACGCTTCTGGTAACGTACCTGCAGGACTTTCATAGTGATCATGTATTTAAAAGTATAATATTTTTCAGCAAGTGCAAGGGTTTTAGC
>JAMWZA010000226.1 GCA_024305105.1 Marinoscillum sp. | reverse complement strand
ACAGCTGAGCGATATGTTTGGAACGAAATAGTCACCAGGGCAATCGTTAAAATGGTTATTAAGGGAATGATCAGCAACCACCCATTAATGGAAATTCGTTCCACATAGTCTTCCAACCACTTTTCACCTAAAAAATAGGACAGTGGAAGTGATATTACCGCTGCAAATAGGATTAGTCGAATAAAGTACCTGGACACCCCATAAAATATCTGACCTATAGCGGCACCCATTACTTTCCTGAGTGCAATTTCCTTTTTCTTGCGCTCAAGTACGAAAGTAGCTAGCGAAAATAACCCCATACACGCAATAAGGACAGCCAAAACTGAGAATCCAGTGAATAGTAAACCAAACCGACGCTCCCCATCATACATGCGCTGAAAGGAATCATCCATAAACAACCCATCCATTGGATATCCGGGCAAAAACTGGTCCCAGACGTCTTCTGTATGATCCAGAGCAGCCATCATGTTACCGGACATTTTAATGGAAATATACTTTCCTCCGTACATAGACTCCATCGGAGCATAACGCATAATCATTGGATAATTCCCACGCTTGGCCGACCGTGTCACAAAATCGGCTATGACACCAATCACCTGAAATCGCTCTCCACTGCCCCTACTTAAATACTGACCTATCGGGTCTTTCCAGCCAAGCTCTTTAACCAAAGTTTCATTCACAACAATTTTGGCTGTGTCTGTAGCAAGTGTAGCATCAAAGAACCGTCCCTGTTTTAAACTCAAGCCCCAAACGTCCTTTACATGCTGCTCTACAAATAGATTGAAAGGAGAAATCTGTCTCGGGTTATCTTCTATGGTATTGTAATTCCAGTCACCCATAAATGCCGACGGATAACTGTTTGAAACCGCAACATCCACCACATTTGAATTGGACTTTAACTGCTGCCTGAAAGCGTCGTAATTATCAGAAATATTATCCCCTCCTGACAAGACGTAAACCTGGTCTGCATCTACTCCGAGGCTACGCTCACTCATAAACTGCAGCTGATTGTAAACGATGAAAGTAGCCACCATTAGAAACAACGAAATAGAAAATTGCAGGACCACAAGGCTTGACCTAAGTTTGGTGTTACCTCCCTGCACTGACTCGCCGCGTAAAGCCGCTATTGGTTTAAAAGAAGCCAAATAGCTCGCAGGGTATGCTCCTGCCAACAAACCCACCATAATCCAAATCCCGATAAACCAAAGGAAGTTCTCAAAGTTGATGATATCCGATACCTGATACTCTATTTGACTGATCGTATTGAAGTAGGGCAAAATCAACATGGCCAGTACCACTCCGGAAACAATTGATAATCCAGCAATCAGGTAAGACTCAATCATGAATTGCTGTGCAATTAAACTCCGTACCGAACCGAGCACTTTTCTCATACCTATCTCCTTGGCTCGAAGGGATGATTTGGCCGTACTCATATTGATGTAATTGATACAAGCAATGATCAGAATGAACAGCGCTATACTGGAAAATATAATGAGGTAGTCGTAGTTAGCTGCAGTGCCCAGAGAAAGCCTCGGATGATGTAAATGAATATCCTGCATAGGAACCAGACCGAAGGAGTGGTTTCTTCCATCTGCCAGGTAATCTTCAAATGAACCATACTGAGGGTTGTACTTCAGAATCTCAGGTCCGATGTACCGCTCTACAAAGTCTGGAAATTTTGCCTGGAGTGACTTTGGATCAGTTTGTGGAGCAAGTCGTAGATAGGAATAAAAATTATTACCCGTCCACCAACCAGTCGTGGCCCAATACTCCCAGGGGATCGGAATTATCACTTTGTAAGGAATGGAAGTAGTCCGGGGAGGATCAGTAACAATAGCGCTAACAATGTAATCTTCGTCATCTGAGTTGATGATTTTACCCATAGCATCCTCTTCAGGAAACAGTTTGTCTGTCAG
Organism: Marinoscillum sp.; assembly: GCA_024305105.1. Lineage (GTDB taxonomy): Bacteria > Bacteroidota > Bacteroidia > Cytophagales > Cyclobacteriaceae > Marinoscillum. Next base: position 4,212 of record JAMWZA010000226.1, on the reverse strand, counting down.
ACTTTTTGTCAAAACCACCTTGTTGGCTTGATTCAATGCTGTTTTTGGATCTCCTCTTAGAAATTCAGTGGGAAACACATTAAAAAAAGTAGAGTCCGCTATTAAACACCCATCCTGCTTGATATAATTATCTTCAATTTTAATCACCGCCTCAAATGTTCCATTCACTCTGGTCCCATTGATCACTTCAGGGTAGTCCACTATCATGGTTTTAACCAACCTGGCAGGTGTGTATGGTCCACCATTATTGATCACTACTCGATAAATGTTAGCTAACCCGTCGATGTGCTTATCGTACTTGAATTGATGTTTGACGTGCATCATGATGAGAATACAACAAGCAATTCCCACAGCCAGACCGAATACATTGAAAAATGACTGCAGTCTATTGCGTGCCATATTTCTTAACGAAACTTTAAAGTAATTTTTGAACATTCCAAAAGGACTTTTAGGTTGAAAATCATCTACATCCTTGATGTACCGCCAGCGCATGAACCGAAATACGTTCATGGTAAATTGCCAACGAGCTTTTCGAGGCGAATTATGAATTTCACGATCAAACAACTCCATCAGGTCGCCCTCTACGACCTCTGCATACCATGGCTTACAGAACCATCGGAGCAATCTGATTGCTAATCTGGGAGGATTGAGATTGGAACTCATTTGTTCTGCAGTAAAACCTCAGGAATCTGTTGGAACAAGGAGTTTCTGACACGGTGATTGATCTCCAGAACCTGCACGCCTAAATCTGTCACTTTGAAAAAGCGCTTTCTCCGCCCGCCTCTCTCGGAGGTCGCACCACCGAGATAAGACCTCAAATAGCCCTTCTTTTCCAAACGATCGAGTGCGGTGTGTACTCCGCTTATGTTTGATTTCCTACCGGTCTGGACAGCAATTTCATCCAGCACCTTCACACCATAAGCGTTTTCATGCAAAATAGCCGTAATCAACAATACCAATTCTTCAAATTCTCCAAGCTGCACCTTTTCCTCTCCCATATTTTTCATAATTGTAAATTAAATACGTAACCTAAAACTAAAAGGTTTCTTTCATCATTGTAAATTAAATATTTTTATCGAATGGGAATGTCTTTAAAACAGAAAATCCGGCCTCCCTAAGGAGAACCGGATAATCATCAATCTAACCAAACTAAACTAAAATGAAATGTATGAATATCTGTTTTTTATGAATTAAGGTTTGAAGTCATTGCCTTCACCATCGTACCCTTCACCACTATCTCTTTCACCTTTACGCTGATCTCTATCTGTCTGATTCAATCGATAGTTTAGCGTTAAGACAAATTGAGGACCTCTTCTCCACTGCCATTCCGACTCAGCGATGTAGTTGGAAGTCTCCGTTTCAAACCGGTATTTTCTAGAATTTAACAGGTCTCTTATACTAAGTGCTAACGACCCCTTTTTGTTCCATAAATCTCTGGTAAATCCAAGGTCCAATACGGTGATGGCCTCTCTTCTACCTTGTGTTCTGTTTTCTGGTGCTCGGTAGTTTAAATTAACCTGAGCAGTTAGAAAATCTTTAATCTTGATATTATTGCTTATTCGGGTAGAAAATGTCACTGTCTCAGCATACAATTGTTCACCATAAGCCTCACCTTCGGTCACTTGTCGGTAAAAGTTAAAATTACCGGTGAGTCGGTACCATTCCGTAAAATCCTGATTGGCATTCACCTCGATTCCATAGGAATTTTGGACACCTAGGTTTTCTTCCCTACTGACCACCACATTGTTGTCATCAGCAGGTCTGTTAACCCGCTGGATTGGGTCGTTTGTGTGTCTGTAATATACGCCGTAGTAGATCGATGAGTTATCAAAGTTTTGTAAGTAACCTAACTCATATGAATCAGTGAATTCAGGTTGGAGTTCTGGATTTCCCACGCGAAAATTTCTATTGTTAGTAAATGAGCTCAAAGGACTCAAATCACGATATCTCGGTCGATTGATTCTTCTGCTGTAGCTCAGCTGAAGCTGTGACATTCCAAAAATCTTATATGTCAGGAATGCACTAGGAAAGAAGTTCGTATAATTGTAAGTAAGTGGCTCTGAATCAGTTAGATCAGCATCTATATCTGTTATCTCCGCTCTTAGACCCAGTTGCCATGACATCTTGTCAAGTTCGTCACTCATGATACCATAAAATGCATGTACGTTTTCATTGTATGTGAAGTCAAACGTAAAATCGTCTAGCTGCTGATAGTCGTCACCATCTATCGACTCCTCCACCAGATAATCATTATACACTTCCCTTAACGTACTTCGATACCCAATTTCCAACTTCGCTTTATCGCCAAATGGTTTTACATAGTCGGCTTGCAACATGAGACGCCTTTCTCCTTGTACATTATCGACATTCTGATAAAGGGTACTATCTATCTCTGTTTCATTTGGTCCGACCGACTGTACAATGTCTGAAATCTCATTTTCATAGTTATCCTGATACTGCACATTGGCAGTCAGCTGGTGATCCTTGCGTTTAAAGTCACGTATGTATGTTAAAGAGTACTCTAAGTTCTTATCCAGTTCTTCTTCTGTATCCTCTCGCAACGTGTAGAGTCCAAGATCCCGGTTTATATCATAATCAGTCAGGGTCAGATCATTGTAATTAAGGTCAGTGGAATAACGGTAAAGAAATGACCCTGTCAATGTACTATTCTCTCCTACATTAAAGTCGGCACCAAAGCGTACATTGTTTGAGAAGCCTCCTCTGGAGCGATCGTAAATTTGATCCGTGTAGTAGGTGGAATCGCCTTTAAAGAATTGCTGATTGGTAAAACTAGTTCCTGGGGCCCTTCGATAGTCAAAACCATAGTTCACAAAGAAATTCACCCATTTTTTTCGGAAGTTCATGTTGATTCCTGCTCCATAATTGTGCGGGTAACCGGCGGTAGCCTGGAAACTCCCGTTAAGGCCTTTTTGCTCTTCTTTCTTCAGGATGATGTTAATGATTCCAGCCTGACCCTCAGCATCATAGCGTGCCGATGGGTTGGTAATCACTTCCACGCTTTCGATCAAGTTTCCCTGCAGCTGGCGCAACGCATCACTACTAGATAGCCCTACAAGACCTGAAGGTCGCCCATTGATCAATATCTTCACATTGGTACTTCCTCGCAATTGGACATTACCTTCCACATCCACTGCCACTGATGGCAAATTGCCCAACATATCAGCCGCCGAGCCTCCAAGGTTGCTAAGGTCTTTACCTACGTTGTATACTTTCTTATCCAGATTTAGCTGCATTTGAGTTCGCTCAGCCTGTACAACCACCTCTGCTAACTCCTGATTGGCTGGATCCATTGAGATTTTGCCTAGGTCTCTGGTATTGCCCGTTAGGTCAATAGCAATATCCTTTTTTGTGTACGTGACAAACTGGAATCTGGCGATGTATGAACCGTTCTCTAACTTAATGAGAAACTTACCATCCATGTCTGTAACCGCTCCAGTAACCAATGATGAATCTGGATTCAGAACGCTAACGGTCGCAAAGGCGAGAGCCTCCTCTGTGGAGCTATCCACCAGACGGCCGGTTATGGCGCTTTGTGCATTAGCCATAAAAGCCAGGGGTATTAATAAAATAGGTAATAGTTGCTTGAGCATAACTTGATATTTTTGCAAATGTAGAACCACAGTCTGAGTCAATTTTGTTTGAAATCTGAAGCAATTCTGAGGATTTGAATTTTTCCTCCGAAAGGTCCGGGCTACCAACGAACCGTGAAGCAATGTTGTTCATCAATTGCCTCATATTTTATTTCAAAACCGTGTTCTGTGCATATGCGCTGCACAATACTCAATCCCAATCCTAGTGAATCCGGGTTGTCCGATCCTTTCTTGAATCGCCTAAAGATGTTTTCCACACCACCTTTTATAGGTTCTCCTGTGTTTTTCACTTCAAAAAAATCCCTACCTAGCCTAACAAAAATATTTCCACCGAAAAAATTATGTCTGACTGCATTATTTAGAAGATTGGTCACCAATAGTTCTAGTAATACCAGATTTCCGGTTACGGACACATTGGGTGTCACTTCCGATAGCAACTTAATCTCCTTCAGCTCAACCAACTCCTTAAAATCAAAAACAAACCGCGTCACCAGCTTGGTCATATCCACTTTGGTGAAATCCGAAAACTCCTGATTCTCAATTTTAGTCAACAATGCCAATGAATTACCAAGTTTACTTAACCGCTTGAGTGCATACAGCG
>JAMWZA010000225.1 GCA_024305105.1 Marinoscillum sp. | reverse complement strand
AAGAGACAGACATATAACTCAGTCTACCTTTGCAAGAACCTGAACGCATCCTTGTCGAACGCTTACGCAACAAAGATAAACGTGCTTTTGAACTTGTGTTTCATGATTATTTTGGAATAATGAAGTCTTATGCCATGCGATTTATGGATGAAATCGAGGAAGCAGAAGAAATCGTTCAAGACGTTTTTGTAAAGTTCTGGGAAAAATGTGATTCTTTGGCTCCCGATTCATCGATTAAAAGTTATTTATACCGTTCTGTTCACAATACGTGTCTGAACCACCTGAAGCACCAAAAAGTTAAGGATTCTTACAGACAGTATGTGATTGCCTTCATGGAAGAAGGACAGGAATCACTATACGAACCCGAGAACAGCAATGTAGAGCAGCGGATAATGGACGAGATCAATGCGTTACCACCAAGATGTTGTGAGATCTTTAAGTTGAGTAGATTTGAAGGATTAAAATATCAGGAAATTGCAGATCATCTGGAGATTTCGATTAAAACGGTAGAGGTACAAATGGGCAAAGCACTCAAAGTACTCCGAGAACGTCTTCAGGATCTCAAAGTGGTAGAATGACACTTCGGTTACATTTGTTTTTGGGTATTTGCTTTTTGAGTTTTCTTTCTGTCAATGGACAAACTCAGGAGGTGATTGATATTGATTTTAAGGATCAGCCACTAGAGCTTGTTCTAGATTCTATTTCTGAGAAGTCTGGATACTTCTTCTCTTATAATGCAGATATAATGCCCAAAGGAAGTTTGTTCACCTTAAAACGTGAGCAAATCAAAATTGATGAGCTCCTGAAAGAACTTTTTATAGGCACTCACCTGGAGTTTACTAAGATTGAAGATCAAATCATTCTGCGGCAGGTTATCAAAGACAGTCAGGGAAACAAGCGAGTCAATACCCGTATTTCGGGCTGGGTACGGGATGCTGAAACCGATGAACCGATCTTTGGAGCCCATGTCTTTATCAATGGGTCCACCATCGGTACATTCACGGATGTTGAGGGTAGCTACGAACTGAAAGGGTTGAAGCCGGGTAATTACCAGGTGGTCTTTTCTCATGTTGGATATAAACCTGCGGCCTTCGAGATCAACTCCGGTAGACCTTCTTCTTACGTCATTAATGCTACCTTAAATCAAGAAACGAACGTCTTAAAAGGAGTAGAGATCACTTCAATGCCATTAGTTTCTGATGAGAATTGGATCCGATATTACCGAAAGTTTAGTGAAGCGTTTATTGGAAACTCAGCAAATTCGAATAAGTGTTCTTTCACCAACCCTGAGGTATTGGAGTTTGCTTATTCTGACAGCCTGGAAACATACGAGGCATTTGCTAAAGAACCATTAATTATGGACAATGAAGGTTTGGGGTACCGAGTCCGATTTGAATTGGAGCATTTTAAAAGTAGTCAGTTAGAAACACGGTTTCATGTTCGCGCTTCTTTTGAGAACATGATTCCTGAAAATAGAAGGACAAGAAGACGATGGAAAAAGAATAGAGAAAAAAGCTTTTATGGATCCAGTTTCCATTTCTTTCGATCCCTGATGAATGATGACTTGAGGTCACAGGGTTTTGTGGCGTACCTTGTTGAGGACGTTCAGGAGTCTGTCAACGGAAAACAAAGAGTCGAAAAAGAGGATATAATTTTCGCTGAAAATGGCGATGAGTTTATCTCTTTTGATCAGAGCTTATTGGTGGAGTATAAAAAGGAATTTGAGCATCCTAATTATCAAAACAGTTTTTCGGGTACTGGAGTGTCCAATGAGACATATTATCTTGTGACCAAATCAGCTAATAATATTTATCAACGTAGTGTACTTTTACTTACTGAAGATAAGGTGAGAATCTTGCAGAATGGACAAATAGCTAAACCAGAAGGGGTTCAGGCACTTGGTTACTGGAGTTGGGAAAGGATGTCCGAACTGATGCCAATAGATTATGAGCCAAAAACAGATAATCTATCAAGAAAATAATAAGGGGAAGAGACATTTTAAATGTTAGGAAAGCATAGCTAAAAATAGAAATGGAAGAATTGTTAGCAAAGTATTTTTCAAGTGAGGCCTCGCAGGAGGAGAAGGCTAAAGTGGAGCAGTGGAGAGGTGAGTCTGAGGAGAATGCAAAATCCTTTCTCAATTACAAAACTGTTTGGATAGAAACGAATAAAAAATTCGATGTAAATGAGAATATCCTGCACAGCATAGTTGGAGATGAGCAGCAGCCTCAATCAATCAAGGTGTTGCCTTTGTGGCAGCAGCGGTCTTTCCAGCTTGCCGCATCTGTGATCGTGATTATGGGATTGGTATTCTATCTGGTCCAGTCTGGCCCGGCTGATCAGCCTTACGATCAGGTGTTGAGTCAAAAGACAAATTTCGAGTTACCGGATGGAAGTGAAGTGACCGTCCAGAAAGGTGGTAGCCTGTCACTTGGTGATTTTGAAACCATGCGCGAGGTTACAATTACTGGTAAGGCATATTTCGATGTGGAAAGAGATGAGAACAAAGAGTTTATCATTCACACAAGTGGTGCTGATGTTAAGGTTTTGGGAACTTCGTTTGTGGTAAATACCAATGCCGAGAACTTAACAACTGAAGTCTTAGTGGAATCAGGATTAGTAGCCTTCACTCAAAATGAGAAGTATTTTGGAAAAAGGGGTATGGAAATTCAGCTGGAAAAAGGTGAAATGGGCATAATCGTCGTAGGCGAACGAGGAATTAAAAAACGTAAGATATCCGATGTGAATTATCTTGCATGGCAAAATGAGGTTTTAACTTTTAACAAGTCCAGAATGAGTGATGTCAGCAATGTGTTAGAAGATGTATATGGGCTGGATGTGGCGTTTGAGAATCCCGCGTTACAGGGCTGTTACCTTACGGCAAAGTACAATCGTAAACCTGCAGAAGAAGTAGTTGACTTGATTGCCAAGACTTTCAATATGACTTACGAAATAGAAGCAGATGTCGTCACCTTCAATGGGGAAGGCTGTCAGTAAAATCTTAAACGACAATAATCAGAAGAACCATCCTGACACTTAATTCAGGATGGTTTTTTGATGCGGGTTAATCTAGCTTTATTTTTCGCACTTCTAAATCTGGTGCTCCCTGATAAACCCCTTCTTTATAAGCATCCCAGGAACTATTGCTAATGTAATAGATCGCCTCATCGACTATGACTCCTTGAGTTGGCTCGCCTTTTTCATAAAGATTTTGATCCAGTACTTGTACAGATTCTACTTCTTCATAATTCTTTAGTTTTATTCTGAAAACTCGTTTGGGTGTGGTGCCGTTTTGAAAGCAATACAGATAACCGGCACTGTACAATAATCCATCCGTTCCTTTGTCAGCGTATAATCCTTTGTTATTAATCTTACTTAAGGTCTTGTCCTTCATGTTGTACACATGTAAGCCTAAGATGTAATCAGCCAGATAAAGCATGCCATCAGCATAAGCCAGACCTTGCAAATTGTACAACTGACCGGATAAATCAGCATAAATAGAAGCTTCGTTTTTGTTTAGCATATATACTTTGTTACCTAACCCGTCGGTGGAAAGCACGAGGTTTTTATTAACCACAAGTACATCTCCAAGGATAGCATTTGGTACTTCATACTGAAATTTGATTTTGCCGTTAGAAGGATTTATGCCAATAATAGACGACTTGTTTTTTATATCCTCCGTAAATCCATTGATTTCAGGAAGCGCCGCTGTACAGACCCACGTATAATCTGAGGAATAGTCTATTCCCATCACTCCATAGATCAAAGGGTTATCTTCAGCAGTTATTACGGGTGATAGCTCACCATCAGCATACTCAAAAAGCGTTCGGGTAGTTACGCTGCCCATTAAATAAGACTTGTTTTTTGGATGGTAGGTAATGGACTCAAAATGGTCTTTTTCCTGGCTTAGACTGAATGAAGAGCTACTTTTCTCCAATCGTTCATTGAGCTTGATCACATGAGTTTTTAGGGCTTGAAATTCAGGGTTGTCCTTCAGTGATACAAAATCCATGTCGTTCATGAAGTCCAAACTTGCATTCATGAAAAGGTAGTCTCTGAGAGCTACGATACTCTCATCTGGCATCTGATTAAGTGCATATGCTGAAGCAATGTTGTAGGCCAATATCGGATGGTTGGGTCGCAGTTCATTGGCACGCTTTGCATATTTCAAAAAGCCTGCGTAATCGTTTTGTTTATAAGCGTCAAGGCTCCATGCATAGTATGTTCGTAAGCTATCTTGAGCATTCAAAAGGATGCTGCATGTTACGGCAAAAAGAGTTAACAATAGTCTATTCATTTCCTTTTATTGAGTATTTGAAAACATAACAACCAGTCCTGATCAGACCCTACCATGGTTTTGGTTCTTTAGATAAAACAGTTTTGTTGGTGAATGACTAAATTCGCCAAAAACGCAGAACATGACAAAACTTACTCCTTTTCACCTGGCCGTCCCTGTCACAGATTTGTTGGAAACACGAGCATTTTATAGAGATGTGCTCGGTTGTGAAGAAGGGAGAAGCGCTGATCATTAGGTAGACTTCAATTTCTTTGGTCATCAGTTTGTTATTCATCTCAAACCCAAAGGTGAAACGAACGAACCTCATCACAACGCAGTAGATGGACATGCCGTGCCGGTTCCACATTTTGGGGTGGTTCTGGAAATGGAAGCCTGGGAGCAACTTGCTGATAACCTAAAAGCCAAGGGAGTGGAGTTTGTCATTGAGCCCCATGTTCGGTTCAAAGGGGAAGTGGGAGAGCAAGCTACCATGTTCTTTAAAGACCCTTCAGGTAATGCGCTGGAATTCAAGGCGTTTGGTGATATGTCTCAAATTTTCGCTAAGTAATGGCAGCTAAACCAAAATATAGAGAACTAACCACTGATGAGCTCAAAGAGCTCGAAAAGGAGTTTGTAGAGTACTTAATCGTAAATGGTATAACCGCCGACGATTGGTTAAAAATCAAGGAACAGGATAAAGAAAAGGCCGAAGACATCATTACGCTGTTTAGCGATGTGATATTGGAAGGAGTACTTAGGAAAGTGAAATTTTTAGAGTTTCGAGCTAAGTCCGACATCAAAGCCTTTCAATGCTTAAAAGAGAAAATAGTATTGGTGGGGATGACTACTGAAAACCCTGCAATCGACTTTACAAATGAGTCCTTTTTCAAGGAGCCGATAACAAAGGAAGGGATTAAAATCTACACTATAGACAAAGCCTATTCCACCAATCGTGAAGAAGAACTCTTTAAGATGATTGAGAGTGGTTGTAAAATAGCTGATGGACAGAGTTTTAAGGCCATTAGTTTAGCACTTGCAGGATAAATGGAGCAGGCAAATACAGTTTTTCGATTCATTACCTTGTTAGGAGCAGTTACCGTGGCTATGGTACTGTTGGACTACCTTATTCCGCCTACAGAAATACGCACGGTGGCTGGGAAAGGGAAGGCTGGTATCGAACGAAATAATAGAGGGAAGGATATTCACACGCATTACCGAATACTAACCAATGACTATGGCGCTTTTCCGGTATACTCAAAGGATGATCTAATAGTTTCAGATGGGGATTCCGTGATTATTGGTGAAAGTCGGATGCTAAGAGAACTGCTGTTTTTGAAAGATTTAAAATCGAGGCAATCGGTTAAACCAGCATTGGGAATATATTCATACTTCTCCATGACTATTCCATTACTATTCCTATCCACTATGTTTGGGTTTCTTTATTGGAATAAGCCACGAAAACATGCCAGTCCGGTCACGTTCACACTTTTCCTGATTGGATTTGTCCTGTTTATCATTAACTATTATTAAGCTACATCAGAAAACCATTCACTTCCTTCACCGGCTCAGGAATGCCTTCATCATCGATCATTTCACGCAGGTCTATTTCGATGCCTCTGGATATTTGAGAAATAGGCACATCGTTGTAGGTGCCTTCAAAAGGGTTTTCAGAATAATCTCCGATTTTCTCCATTAGAAAAAATACCCAAATGATAAGTGCAGCAAATACCGGACTTATCCAATAGGCCCATTCAGCGGCATTCATGAACACATCCACAATCCCAAAAGGTACTAGTGCAGAAAACACATAGGTCATCCAAAGTGCTGTGGATGCATATTGCCTTGGAAATGGAAAGTTCTTAATTCGTTCTGCCTTACCCTGGTGATCATAAAAGTCCTCTATTTGAGCGAATATTTGCATGTGCCGAAAATCCTCAAAATAGCCCTGATCGTGCAGTACCTGTAGTCGCTCTGATT
>JAMWZA010000224.1 GCA_024305105.1 Marinoscillum sp. | reverse complement strand
AAAAAAAAACTACCAGAGGGTAGCTTTTAGTTATGTTAGTGTTCGAAATATCTAAACCTGTTTTGACGTTTCATCACGAATCTCCAAACACTTTGGATTAGATCATCGAATGCATAGTGTAAAATGTTTTTAAGGTTGTTGAGATGGTCTGGCTTTCTCATAACTATTATAGCTTTTCTGGTTCAATTACATAACTAACTTACGTACTCCTTCTATAAAAATAAAAAAGTTTTCGGTGAATGGGAAAAAACCTTTGATGAATGAGGAAATAGGCAGTGTTTTGCGAAAATTCGAATCTATTACTATTTTCCATTTTCAAATGACATACAATGGAAGAGACTAAGCAATGTATTGAATGTGGACGAGACTTTTTTGGTAGATCGGATAAGAAGTTCTGTTCTGATGGATGCCGTAGTGCTTACAATAATAAACTCGCCGGAGGTTCGGATAAGTATGTCAGGAAGGTTAATCGGATTCTCAAGAAGAATCGAAGCATATTGAGCAAGCTGAATCCTGACGGGAAAACCACTACTCATCGTGATCAGATGTTGAAATCAGGTTTTGACTTTGACTACTTTACCAATACTTATACCACCAAAGAAGGCAGGCAGTATCACTTTTGCTATGAGTATGGATATTTGCCACTGGAGAAGGATTTTGTTCTTTTGGTGAAACGCGATAGCTAATTAATCTTCTCGAAGCAAGTTTACAGGGTTGACCTTTCCAGTACTGTTTATTTTGAAAATAACGAGGGCCATAGCCGTAATGACGATCAAGAACATAGGAAGAAAGAAGTACCACCAATTAAACGTCACTTGAAACGCATAAATCTGAAGGATTCTTTCTTTGAGATATATGGCTAGTGGAATGCAGATAATGCCTGATACCGTAAGAAGTACTAACATTTCGTTGGCAAAGAGGACATAGAGATGTTTCATCTGAGCTCCTAGGATTTTTCGAATACCGATTTCGTACTCTCGCTTCTTTAATGTGTATGTGACCACTCCCAAAATACCCAGGATGGCAATAAGTAAACAAATTAGGGAAAAGTAGATGAACAGGGAAATGGATTTTTGTTCCTCATTGTACTTCGACAATAAGTGATCATCCATCATCTGAAAGGTGTAGTCTGATGGAGTAAGCTCGTTGGTTAGAATAGACTCTACTTCCTGCACTTTGCTCAAAGGAGTTTTGATAAATATATGTGTGTAATTCTCATAGCGCTCACCCTGTGGAATCATAATAAGGGGTTGGATAACGTTGTGCAATGACTGATAGTTATAATCTTCTATAATGCCTTGTACGCTTGCAGTAAACCACGTTACGGTTATTTGCTCGTCGATTGGATTTTCAATTAGCCGTGCCAGTGTTTGGTTGATCAGGACGGGTTGCGTCAAGCGTTCCTCCATCACATTTTTAGAAGGAACTGTGCCTTCTCTTACCTTTATGTTAAACACCTTTAGGAAGTTTTCATCATAAGTGACAATATTGACAGGGTTGTCAATATTGGAGTGAGGAAGTGTTGCGGTTGTGAAAGACACATCACCTCCAGGGATTGTTCCCCAGGTACCGAGACTCACGTTATCCGCACCCATTAAACTTACTAGTTCATTTTTCAAAACATGAGCATTGACCTCACCATTCAGTAAGGAAATGACTGCCACATTCTCTGTGTTGAATCCCAAATCCTTGTTCTTGATGTACCGCCACTGGAGCGTAAGGACAAGCAAACAGGAGATAACTAAACCGGTAATGATAAATTGAAAGACCACCATGATTTTGCGGAGGCGACTACCTGGAAGCTGACTTGATACGTGATTTTTTAAGGCATGGACAGCTTTGATTTGGAGTGATAAGCGATCTACCAGAAGTCCGGTGCCTAAAATAAGTAACAAGAATATAAAAGCGAAGGCCAGTAATAGACCGAGGTGTTCGGTTGGCACCACTATTATCCCAGTGAGTTCTGCAAAATAACCTGACAACACCTGGAATAATGTAGCTGCTATAATCAAGGAAATACAGTAGAGCGTCAGTAACTGTACCAATTGATACAAAAGGATTTGCTTTTGCGAAGCTCCGAGGATCTTTCGAATGCCGTTCATGCGGATAGCATCTACTGCACGAATGGTGCTTAAGTTAGCAATGTTGATGAGGATAACAATCACTAGAATGATACCAGTTGCTAGTGCCAGGTAAGTGAATGTAATATTGCCTTTAGGCAAGTCTCCCAGAATGCTCTTCGCAAAGTGTAGTCCATCCAGACTTTGCGCTTCGAGTAGAATGTGGTCATTGCCATATTCTTCCCCAAAATAAAGCCTTTCTGAGATTTCGGTCAAGGCATTTTGGAGTGGTGCAAAACCTGTATTGCTGTTGGTATAAGTCATAAAGCCGAATTGTTCCCAGTCAGATTGGTCTAGTTCGGTCATCAATAAGCCCTCTAATCGTAGGTCAACATTTTGAGGCCATCGCTCGAAAACACCACTTACTATGTGTTCTTTATCTCCGATTGTCACTACTTTACCAACACAATCAATGTTTCCAAATAGCTTTAGAGCCCAGCTATCATCAAGATAAATACCTGTTTCAGTTTTTGTGCCGCTTAAAAGGTTGAAGTGAAAAACATCTAAAACGCCTGGGCTGGCACTTCGGAAGTGCTTCATCTCGAAATTGGACTCCCCAACAGTAAGCGTCTTTCGACTGTTCATTGCAGAGATAATGGCTGCATTTTCTACAAAACTAAAATTACTGGTAAGCTCAAATCCCACAGCTGGGGCAGTAATCGCCATGGAGCGTTTTTCTTCCGTTCCGACCCAAGTGCTGTTGACACGATAGATTTGCTTGTAGTCGGGGTGGTAGTGATCATAAGTCAATGTGTGGTATGCATAAAGAAATACAAATGCACAACTAACCAGTCCGAGTGATAAACCGATGATATTGACCAATGAATAGGTTTTATCTCTTTTGAGAGCGCGTAAACTGAGCCGTGCCGAGGAGTTGAAGAGCATCTTATTCGTATCTAAGGGATTTAACTGGATTCATTCTGGTTGCCTTGATCATCTTGGTGAGAATAGTGGCTCCTGCAATGAAACTCACTACAATCAGTGGTAGAATCAATAACCAGATTCCCAGATCAATTCGGAAGGAATAGTTCTCCAGCCACTTGCCAAGCACATACCAAACCAAAGGCATTGCCAATAGGTAGGAAGTGATGATGATGAAGACATAGCTTTTTGACAATAGAATGACCAGATCTGACACAGTGGCTCCTAGCACTTTTCGGATACCGATTTCCTTGGTTTTTTGTTTGATCGTAAATGAGGTCAGCCCGAAGAGCCCAAGACATGCTATGAAAATGGCCAGTCCCGAAAAGGCGCTGAAAATCTTACCGAAGCGCTCGTCATCGTTGTATTGACGGTTGAAATAACTGTCCAGAAAGAAGTAATCCATATTGAAATCAAAAAAGTGATTCCACTCGCTCTCTACTGTAGCGATGTATTCTTGCATCTGCTCGTAACGCTGATCCGAACCTTCTAGCTGATCGCTATTAAATTTGATGAAATAGTATTCTGTCCATGAACTGAGGATATAGACAATAGGGTCGTAATCGTAGTGAAGCGAGTTGTGATGGTGGTTATCCAACACACCCCGAACCTCTAATGGCACGTAGAAACCATTAAGACGTGCACCAATAGCATCTTCAGGGCTCTCGAAACCTAGTTCTTTGGCCATTTGTTTGTTGATCACCACATCCCCTTTGTTCCATGGGTCATCTCCTTTTTGTAACCCTCTGCCGGCTATTACATCCAGTCCCAGAAAGTCAGTGAACCCCAGCCCCATGGATACCAGTGATGTCTGAATAGCCAGATCTTCAGGTTGACCCTGTACTCGAATCTGTGAATTCCAGGAGATGCGCTCGCCGGGGATTTCACCGGAGTTGACGACCATTTCAATACCCGAATTTTTCAATAACTCTGTTTTAAAGGCATTGTAGCTGACTACATCCTGTCGGTTTTCACTATTGACATCTCCAGGAGGAGCTTGAATCACCATAATGTCGTTGATTGTAAACCCAAGATCGGCAGACTTCATGTACCGTATCTGGCGCTCTACCACGAGCGTGCCTGATACCAGTAAGAAGGTAATGGTAAACTGAAGCCCAACAAGCACTCTGCGAAAGGACATGCCACCCACTTTTTTCTGATGTCCCTTGCCAACCAGAATTCCAGAGATGCTAAATCGATTCGAAATGAGAGCCGGATACAACCCGATCAAAACGGTGCCAATCATGACGATACCGACCAGGGATAGGGTGACATGTGGATTCAATAATGCACTAAACTCCAGCCCCGTGATTTCACTGATGTAAGGAGCCATTAGTTGCACCAGGGTAAGCCCAATAAGGAACGCCGCAATGTTCAGTACGCCAGCTTCGAGTAAGAAAAGTGTGGTGATTTGTCGGGTAGATGAGCCTAGTGATTTTCGAATGCCTACTTCTTTCAGTCGCTCAATTGTTCGGACCAGGCCCAGGTTCAGGTAATTGATCCACGCGATAACCAATATGGTGAGTCCAATGATCGCAAGAGCACTAACGATTTTGTAATCCATTGGTCGTTTGAAGTCACTGTAGTTCGTAGAATGAAGGTGAATATCCGTAAGTGGTTGCAGCTGATGATTAAAAGTGTATCCAAATTCCGATAACTTTTGTGCTCCGTTCTTTTCGTGTAATTCCTGAAGATTCTTTAAAAAATTATTTGCGCGAAACTGGTCATTGGTCTTAATGTAGGCATAAAAGTTGGTGCTGGCCCAGGCGATTCTGGATTCACTAAACTTGTCCATAGATTCCATGGAGAGTAGAAGACTGAAGTCCAGATGAGTGTTTTGCGGCAAATCTTCAATGATTCCCACTACCTCAAACTCCTGGGAGCCATTATTGCCCGCCAGAGTAAATGGTTTTCCGATGGCGTCGTCAAAATTTTCAAAGTATTGCCTTGCCACAGATTCGGTCATGATGGCTTTTTGTGGGGCCCCGAATCCAGCAGCCGATCCAGCCAGAAAAGGCAGATCAAATACGTCGAATGTTGACGGATCGGTGCAGTAGATGCCTTTGATGTCCGACATGGATTTTTGGCCATCTTTGTTCATAATGAGGGAGGCATTCATGTAATTCAATCCCCAAAATCGAGCATAGTTATCGACAGTTGGGTCCTGTTCAGCCGCCGTTTTAGCCAAAATCCCACTTACCTGGATAGCCTCACCTAAATCCTCCCCGTTTTTAATAGCCTGAGCCGTGATGCGGTAGGTGCTGTCCGCATTGGAGTGGTACTGATCAAATGTGGTATGGAAGTAGACAAATTGGGCAATCACGAGGCAAGCAGCCATACCCACAGCCAGGCCAATGATGTTGATGATGCTAAATTCCTTTTCCTTTCGGATTTGTCGGATGATCGTTTTAAAATAATTTTTGAGCATGGTTTAGGTTTATTCGTAACGAAGAGATTTAATAGGATTGCTGGTAGCTGCCAGGTAGGACTTGTAACCTACTGTGCTCAGCGCAATCAATACGGACAGTGCAAATCCAAGTGCAAAGTAGGTAGCGGTGATATCAATGCGATAGGTGAACTCTTCTAACCATAAGCCACTCAGCCACCAGGCGGCCGGTGCTGAAATGATGAATGCAAAGAGAAGCAAGAAGACATACTCTTTGAGGAATATGGACAGAATGTTTGGTACAGTGGCACCGAATACTTTCCTGATTCCTATGGTCTTGGCGTTTTTGTTTGCCATGAAGGAAACCAATCCGTAAAGTCCCATTGCACTTAGCAAGATGGTAAGTATCGCCACGAATTGAATGATCTGATGCAGCAAGTTTTCCAGTAAATAATGCTGATTGATGTCATCATTCAAAATCTTAAACTCAAACAAATCCTGCGGGTAATAAGTCCTGAAAACCTCTTCGATTCCAGCTATTACCTCAGTATTTGGACTACTTTTTAGTTGTAGTGCTATTTGTCGCAGTTGTCCTGGATCATAGGAGACCGTCGTGGGGCGCAGATCACCCTGCAGTGATTGCACATGGAAGTTTTCCGTCACACCTACTATTTTCAAGGTCTTATAGCCATAGTTCAACTGTTTACCTAGCGCCTCGTCTGGTTCGAGCCCCAGCGTAGAGAGCAACTTTCGGTTGACAACAGCTTCTCCAGTGGTGTCAGTGATGACTTCTGGGTTATAAATCCTGCCGGTAACCAGTGGTATTTTATAAAAATCGAGGTAATTTTCGTCTCCAAATTTCATGTTGGAGTTATTGCCATCCTGGTATTCTTCTCCGGGCACATAGTAGGAATTATTCCAGTTGGAGCCACTTAGTGGAGCTGTATAGCTTATAGTGG
>JAMWZA010000223.1 GCA_024305105.1 Marinoscillum sp. | reverse complement strand
ATTTTCAAAGCCAATGACCCCAATAGAACAGATGGAGAAAAAATTACCGCAATCGACTTACTCAATGCGAGTAAGGATCAAATAAAAAACATTGAAAACATTGAAGTAAAAGCATACGCTCAAGCGCAATTGGGGATGCTATATGCCGAGCTAGGTCTTTGGAACGAGTCCGGACCTTTGTTTATAGATGCCGTTGACAACTTTCAAAACTCGAAGCAAACAAACATCGCTGATCTGGCAAATGCCTATAACAATCTTGCAGGCTACTTCCGAAATGTATCTGAGTATCAAAAAGCAGACTCTACCGTTGACCTGGCCATAAGACTGCTAGAAACGAACCGAAATTCCTACCCGATTGCATTAGGTGTCAGCTACAAAGACAAGGGTTATCTTCAGTTTCTCAAAGGCCAATATGATGAAGGCGAGCAAACAGGAAGGAAAGCCATTGAGCTATTGACCACTTGTGTAGATGATGGCATTACTCCGAACCAGGAATATACCCAAATCGCTATAATCGAGCTTTCCAATGCTTACAATTACCTCAGCTCCAACCTGAGAGAACTATCCAAATACAATGAAGCACTAGAAGCTGCAAAGACCGCAATGACGCTTGCTGAGCCCTACAAGAAATTGGATCATAGTGCCTACTACACCGCATCAAACAACCTGGCTCTGGCATTCAATCGCTTAGGAGAATACGAGAAACAAATAGACATTCTAAAAGCAATAATTAACGAAGAACTCAACTATTATGCCCCGGATAATCCACGCATACTTTCTGCTATGGCTAATCTGGGCTCGGCTTACTACCAATTTGGCAACTATGAAAAATCAGACTCACTAACATTAATTGCTTACAACACTTATCTCGAAAAATTTGGGCCAACTAATCAGCACACCGTCTCCACCTTATATAACCTGGGAAATTCCAAATACGAACAAGGAAAACATGATGAAGCGTTAGGATACTTTGAGAAAGTCCTGACAGCAGATATTGAAACACTCGGCAAAAACCACCCATATGTTGCCTCCGATTACATCAGCCTCGGAAATGTGCAAATGACCAAAAAGAACTATGCTGAAGCCAAGACTTATTATCAGCAAGCATTGGACATCTATCTGAATAACTTTGGAGACATGCATCAAAAAACAAGTTTTGCCCATTCAAAACTTGGATACCTATATGCAGAACTCGGAGACAAAGGACGAGCTATCTCTCATTTTCAAAAGGCGGTGAACATCACCAAAGAAGTACTTGGTTCAGATCACAAATACTATATCAGATATTCTGCAGAGTTGGACTCCTTAACCAACAATTACTAGTAAATCTTACCTTAAATTGTTATAATCCATTTTCGGCAAAAGCGAAACATATTCCAATTTCAATTTCGACAAAAACGAAACTAATCTGTAACTTTAGCGTAAATCATCAGTATTCTTATAGTAACAGACATGAAAGGAACTCAACTCGGAGAACTTGAAGAAATCATTTTACTAACTGTCGGCGCACTGTTCGACGATGCATATGGTGTAGCAGTGATGAATGAAGTGGAAGAACGAACTAGTCGTAAAATCACGATAAGTACAGTACATGCGGCATTGAAAAGACTCGAAGAAAAGGGCTTTTGTGAATCCAGATATGATGGAGCTACAAAGGAAAGAGGCGGTAGACGTAAGCATCTCTTCAGAGTGACTGCAGCAGGCGAAAAAGCACTTGCTGATTCAAGAGAAATCCGAAACGGACTGTGGAATTCCATTCCAGACATTGCATTTAACCGAAGTGAATAAAGAAGAATTTTGGATCGATCGCCTGTTGCAGCGTTTCTGCAAAAATGATCTCTATGAGGGAATCAAAGGTGATCTCTATGAACTTCGTGATTATGAAATAGCACAAATAGGACTAAGAAGAGCAAACAGGAGGTACCAATGGCGAGCCATGGGATTCTTCAGATATACTTTCTTCAGAAAAATCGATCAACTAAAACTCAATATTGCTATGTGGCACAACTTCCTCACCATTACCCTTCGAAATCTCCGCAAACACAAAGCGTACTCCATCATCAATGTGCTGGGGCTGGCCATAGGTATGGCAGCAGGATTTATCATCCTACAATATGTATACTTCGAAACCTCTTATGATACTTTTTTTGAAAATAAGGAGAACATTTATCGGGTCCAGACCAACCGATACAACAAAGGTCAACTATCGACGCAATGGGCTGCAGGCTGTGCAGGTGTTGGACTACACATGAAAGAAGACTTTCCTGAAGTAATCGATTTCGTGAACATGCATCAAAGTGGCGCCATGATTTCACGAGATAAGAATTACTTCCAGCCAAAGTTTGCCTATTACGCGGGGGAGACCTTTTTTCAAATCTTTTCGATACCCGTCATACAGGGAAATAGAGAAACAGCGCTATCGGAACCTTACACGGTAACCCTCAGCGAATCCATGGCTAAAAAACTCTTTGGTGACACGGACCCTATGGGACAAAATGTCAAACTCAATGACAATGATAACTTTATGGTAACGGCCATTTTTCAGGACTTCCCCGAAAAGAGCCACATGAAGTTTGATATACTTTACTCTTTTGACACTTACGCCATCTATTCTGGTGAAGAATCACGTACGGCATGGCAATGGGATGGTTTTTTAAATTATGTGGTACTTCAAGAAGGTACCGATGTTGATAAGCTGGCAAGTAAATTTCCAGACTGGATCATCCAGCGAGAAGGTGAAGAACTCGCTCAATACAACGCAGGTATGGAATTCGTGCTGCAACCCCTCTCAGAAATTCATCTAACCTCAGATTTCCGTAGTGAAATTAAACCCACTGGAGACAAGACAGCCACCATCTTCCTATTGATCATCGGCATGTTCGTTTTGATTATTGCCTGGATCAATTACATCAACCTCACCACTGCACGGTCCATCAATCGGGCAAAAGAAGTAGGAATCCGAAAAGTTATGGGAAGCTTCAAAAGTCAGTTGGTTCATCAGTTTCTTTTTGAATCGACATTTATCAATGGGCTGGCACTAATTGGTTCAATTGTATTCGTACTTCTGGCTTTCCCTTACTTCAATGACTTTATTGGCAGAGCATCCAGTTATTCCTGGCCCAACGAAGGCTGGTTTTGGATTGGGTTGAGCATCCTGTTTGTAGCTGGCATTCTTCTATCTGGTTTCTATCCAGCAGTGGTTCTGGCTAATTTCAAACCTGTGACGGTGCTCAAAGGCAAGTTTAGTGGAAGCGCCAAAGGAAACCTGATGCGTAAAGGGTTAGTTGTTTTCCAATTTCTAGCCTCTATAGTTCTTATCACTGGAACGTACATCGTTCATGAGCAACTACAATTTTTACAAAATCAGGATTTAGGTTTCAAATCTGAACAAACGCTAATCATCGAAACTCCTTCATTCAGTGCTGATTCTATCCGTCAAGTACGAGAGTCGGTATTTAAAAATACCCTCAACAACGAGAGTTTTGTTACTGGACTAGCTAACTCCACAGCAGTACCAGGAAAGACTCCCGGATGGAATGCCGGAGGCCTGAGACTTCTCTCTCAAACAAGTGAAGAAGCACATCAATACCGAGTGATTGGAATGGACAAAAACTTCCTGGATTTTTATGATCTGGAAGTCATCGCTGGACGAAAATTTGACAACTCGCATGGAAATGAAGAAAGCAATATTCTCATGAATGAAGCCGCAGTAAAACGCGTTGGATTTAATGATCCAGAGGAAGTTCTCAACAAAGACTTCTACTTCTGGGGAGATACCTTCAAAATTGTGGGTGTGGTCAAAAACTATCGACAAGAATCACCCAAAGCTGATTATGATGCCTTGGTTTTCAGATACTTCGATTCACCAAATGGATTGTATTCGGTAGGATTGTCTACTACCAACATTCGAGCCTCTGTAGACGAAATTGAAGCTCATTGGCGATCAGCGTATGGTGACAAGCCATTGGAATACTTCTTCCTGGACGATTACTACAACGAACAGTACAAAGGCGAACTCAAGTTCGGATCAATTTTTAGTTTGTTTTCCGGGTTGGCCATTCTAGTGGCATGTCTTGGGTTGTTTGGCCTTGCGTCATACATGACCAACTTGCGAACCAAAGAAGTTGGTGTCCGAAAGGTTCTTGGAGCGTCCTTTTCAAGACTTCTTCTTTTACTGACAAGTGATTTTCTAAAGCTGGTTGGTATTGCTATTGTTATATCTGTTCCCATTAGTTGGTGGGTCATGAGTAGTTGGTTGGAAAATTATGCCAATCGAATATTTTTATCTCCACTCCTCTTTCTTGTTCCAGCGCTTATCCTAATTGTTATTGCAATGGCCACAGTGGGTTATCACACCTACCATACGTCTAATTTAAACCCGGCTAAGACACTGAAAGATGAATGAAAATTAGTTTTTAACCTGAATTGAATTGACCTATTCTCCACCAACTATTTGAATGGCTTTTGCAAAAATCAGAATAAAATATTGCCTAAAAGCCATGCCTAATGCCAGTAGACACTGATATATAATCGCCTTTTTCTCGGAGTGTAAACCACCTTTGATAGTTCGCCTCACCAAATACTGTCCATTTTGGTGTAATGCGGTACTCCATACCCACACCTAACGAGCCATAGGTACTGGTTGTGACAAACAGCAAATCATCTCCATTCCAACTTGCATTCCATCTTCCCTGACTAACTCCAACTTCCGCCTTACCGTAGAGACCAAAATGTTTATTAGAAACGAGGTATTGCCTCCAATGGACATTAGCATTCCATCGCCATGTTTGTTCACCATAAAGAGATAAATTCACATTACCTCCCACGACACTCTTATCCAAAATCCACCTTCCATAACCTAAAGATATATAGCTATATTCCGCGGGTGTTCGAAAGTTGTCGTTATTGACCTCAAATAAGCTATTGTAATTAAGTCCAATTTCATTCCTCCCCTTGAGATGAGCCTGTTCTGACTGACCATATGCAAGACCGGTCAATAATAGCAGTGTGATTAAAGCTGTAGTTTTCATGAATGTGTGAGTTTGATTAAAAACATGAATCAAACATATTTCACCACTAGCCTAACTTCTGCATATTTAACATTCATTAACCACCGTTTTAACAGTAGTTAACGGTTCGAAGAGCTATTTCACAAAATTTTGAATTTTACTATAGCTTTAAGCACCCTCTCTGGCCACTTTCACAGCTTGGCCAAGTTGGTGAACTGCCATTGCGTAAAGCTTGCTATGATTGTAACGAGTGATTACATAAAAGTTGTTAAAACCAAACCAGTATTCATTGGTGCCGTCTTCATGGTCCAGCTCGATCAAAGCCGCTTTAGCTGAAGGTGATACGTTGCCAGATGGCATGTAGCCGCGCTCGCTGTAGTACCTCAGAGAGTTGGATGGTTTTACTGACTTGGTGCTAACTTCCTGGGGGTTAACCATATTATTGATCTCCATGGCTACACGATCCCCAGTACTCCACCGGTGGACTTTCAGGTAATTGGCTACAGAAGCAATTGCATCCTCAGGAGTCATCAGGTCTCTTGTTCCCTCTTCATAGCTTTTGGCATACGCTTCATAACTGGAAGGCATAAACTGACAGTAACCCATCGCTCCTGCGTAAGATCCTTTCAAAGTGTTAATATCTAAATTTTCTTTTTTAGCAATCAAGAGATACTTTTCTAATTCGGATGTAAAATAGGATGATCGCTTCGGGTAACCGAAAGCCAGCGTATACAGCGCATCCAGCACTTTATAAGACCCTTTGATGCGTCCATAATAAGTCTCTACCCCAATGATACCGATGATGGCCTCTTCAGAAACACCTGACTCCTGACTTACAGTCTGAATTACTTCTGAGTAGTCGTCCCAGAACTTAACTCCTGCATTAATGCGCTCATCTTTCATGAAGATATTTCGGTAGCGTTCCCAGGTCATGGTGCCTTCTGCTGGTTTACTTATTTTATCGACGATGGTTTGATCATAACTTGCAGAGTTTAGTATGACCGTCAATTCCTCCAGGGTATAATCACTTCTATCCGACACTGATCGGGCAAACTCTGCTACTTTAGACTCGTTAATCTGAGCACTGACCTGTACTGCACAGCTTCCAATCATCAACCCAAACACCAAACTTCTTATCATTTTCTGCATGTTTTAATACTTGTTCAAAGATGATACGTTTTTACTGATATTAAAATTCAATAATCGAGCCACTTTCTATTAATGTGAATTGGTTCCCTTATTTTAGTCAACATGAGATTACTAGCCCTATTTTTTACAGCAACTCTTATTCTCACCAGTTGTACGCCTCCTCAGCAATTCAGAATTGATGAATTAACAATAGTTACTAAGGATGCCAAACGATTAAGCAACTGGTATTCCAGCAATTTTCAATTCATGGATAGTAAAGACTTTTCGCTTCTCTATCATGACAACCTGACGATCAAATTGGTGGAAAACAAGAATGCAAAACACCGTGATTCACTAGAAAAGGATTACAATATCAAATACACTCCGGGC
>JAMWZA010000222.1 GCA_024305105.1 Marinoscillum sp. | reverse complement strand
TTCCAAATCTGGTTAAAAAAGCAGAGGATGGTCAGAAAGGCGTCAACACTTTCCTATCGAGAGAAGAAACGTATGCTGACATCTCTCCTGTTCGATTAAACTCCAACGGAGTGACCGCATTCATCTCCATCATGCGTGGATGTGACAATATGTGTTCTTTTTGTGTGGTTCCTTTTACTCGAGGCAGGGAACGATCCAGAGACCCACACTCTATCGTTCAGGAGGCACAAGACCTGTTTAACAAAGGATATCGTGAAGTAACGCTTCTCGGTCAAAATGTAGACTCCTACAAGTGGTCGGATGAAGAAAACAACAAAGCCAGACTCGAAAAGCAGGGAATTAGTGAAGTAATCAACTTCGCCAACCTCATCGAAATGGTCGCTAAAGTAAGTCCAGATTTAAGGGTGCGATTTTCCACATCTCATCCAAAGGACATTACCGATGAAGTCCTTCATACCATGAAGAAGTACGAAAACATCTGTAAATACATCCACCTACCCGCTCAGAGTGGAAACTCCCGTGTGCTGGAGCTAATGAACCGCACATATGATCGCGAGTGGTACATCAACCGTGTGGATGCAATCAGAGAGATTCTTGGTGAGGATTGTGGCATAAGTTCAGACATGATTGCGGGATTCTGTACCGAAACGGAAGAAGAGCACAAGGAAACCCTCACGTTGATGGACTATGTCAAATATGACTTTTCATACATGTTTTTCTATTCAGAAAGACCTGGCACACTGGCTGCCAAAAAATATGAAGATGACATTCCATTAGACATTAAGAAAAAACGCCTTCAGGAAATCATTGCGCTGCAGCAGGATATTTCTCGTGAACGCAATAAACGTGATATTGGCAAAACATTCAAAGTACTCATAGAAGGGTTTAGCAAACGATCTGACCAGGACATGCAGGGCCGTAATAGTGCCAACAAAGTAATCATCTTTAAAAACGATCATTACCAGAAAGGACAATATGTACATGTGAGAGTAAAAGACTGCACGGCAGCCACTCTCCTCGGCGAAGTAGTAGCATAACATGGATTTACGAATCGATTCAGAAGTTCAGTCCGTCAAGCAGCGGTTTGGCATTGTTGGAAATTCCTCCAAGCTAAATAATGCAATTCGTGTGGCCATGCAGGTATCACCAACGGACATGAGTGTGCTCATCTCCGGAGAAAGTGGTGCTGGTAAGGAGTCATTCTCCAAAATCATCCACAGCCTCTCACACCGTAAGCATGGACAATTCATCGCTATCAACTGCGGTGCCATCCCCGAAGGCACGATCGATTCAGAACTCTTTGGCCATGAAAAGGGCTCCTTTACCGGAGCTCATGATAGTAGAAAAGGATATTTTGAAGTAACCAATGGCGGAACCATCTTTTTGGATGAAATTGGTGAAATGCCGGTAAGCACCCAGGCACGCTTGTTACGGGTACTTGAGAATGGTGAGTTCATCAAAGTAGGCTCTTCTAAAGTGCAAAAAACCGACGTACGTGTCATTGCCGCCACGAATGTGGATCTGATGGAGGCCATCGAGAAAAACAAGTTTAGAGAAGATCTTTATTACCGATTAAACACAGTTCCGATTCACGTACCTGCCCTACGTGAGCGTGGTGAAGATGTCGCCTTACTCTTTAGAAAGTTTGCGGCCGATTTTTCTGAAAACTACAGCACAAAACCTGTAGTACTGAATGATGATGCTAAAGAAGTGCTGTTAAAATTCCGCTTTCCCGGCAATATCAGGCAGTTGAAGAATCTGGTAGAACAAATGAGTGTATTGGAGATGGACCGACACATTACTGCAGATACTCTACTCAACTACCTACCTAAAACGACTTCTTACCTACCCGCGCTTGCCAATAAAATAGAAGGCAAAGAGAATTTTTCTGAAAGAGACATTCTTTACAAAGTACTTTTCGACATGAAAAAAGACATGTCTGAAATGAAAACCTTGATTCACCGGATATTGTCAGATGACTCTAGCAGCAGTGAAATTTTATCAGAACACAAGCGTTTGTTTAACGACATGGACTCTTACTCAAGCGCTGATAGCAATGAATATACTGACTCAGAGCCTTCTCCGGTCAAACCAATCATGCTGGAGTCTCATAGAGAGGCTGGCAATAAGCGAGAAGATGATGAAGCCTTTGAAATAGAGGACATCTCCCATGAAACAGAAGACGATGACTCACTATCTCTGGAAAAGAAAGAGAAAGAAATGATCATCATGGCATTGAAGAAGAATAGCAATAAGCGAAAATATGCCGCCAGAGACTTAGGAATTTCAGAAAGAACCTTATACCGAAAGATCAAGCAATATGAGATTGATAATATTTAGTGGGATTCTAGTGAGTTTGTTGGGATTGGCTTCCTGTGGAGTGTATGGATTTACAGGAGCCTCTATTTCCCCGGATATCAAAACAATATCGATAGGCACGTTTTATAACAATGCAACTTTGGGTCCGTCTAACATGAGCATTTTGTTTACAGAAGCCATCAAAGATTACTATCAGCAAAACACCAGTCTTACTTTGGTAGATGAAGAAGGTGATCTGCAATTAGAAGGGTATATTTCGGACTACAGAATTACACCTGTTTCTGCAAGTGCATCTGGAAATGATCAAAATGCCGACTTTTCCAGCAATTCAAGAATTACCGTTACTGTATCTTGTGCTTACATCAATACGAAGGATGACGAGTTCGATTTTGACCGAAATTTCTCGTTTTTCGTGGATTATGACCAGAATCAAACAGACCTTGCTTCAGAAGAACAGGCATTCGTAGAAGAAATTTTCGATCAAATCATCTTGGATATATTCAATGCCTCTGTGGCAAATTGGTAATTTTTTTTAATTTAGAATTTAATCAACGCTTGCCTCCTGTGAATAAACAGAAATTTGTTGAATGCTTAAGACACCCGTCATCACTAGATTCCCAGTCTTTGAAAGAACTGGAGAGCATAATTGATGAATATCCTTACTTCCAAAATGCAAGGACAATCATTGCAAAAGGAAGCAAGCAACTAAATACCAAAAATGCACGTGCGCTGATTGGTACTGCAGCTGTCTACGCTACAGATAGGGCACTACTGAAGCGCTATATCAATGATCAACTCATTTTCTTAAACCCACTGGAAGTTCATGAGTCGCATGAAGCGGAAAGGGAGCGGGACCTAACAGACAGTATTAAGACATCACGTGTTGCGAACGCTCAGGTGAAAAAAGCAAGCGAAGAGCAAAAAGCACCACCTAAGAAACAGGTCATTAAACGACCTAAGCCAGAAGAAACGGTAAAAGCTCCAACAAGCAATACGACCATACCTACTTCTAGTGTTCCTTCAGATCTCGACCACATCATCGAAGAATTGTATCAAGATCTGGAAGAGTTAAAAGTGAATCGCGCTAAGCTGAATCAAATAGAAAACGATTTAGCGGAGCAGGAGGCTGTAGACCAGGCGGTTCAAAAAGCGACTAAACAAGCTCCAGAAGAAGAAAGTAAATCACCAACTGATACTCCTCAGGATGAGAAAACCGTGGAGGTATCCGATGATTCGACTGATTTGGAGGCTACTCAGAAAAGTGCTGAAAGAACAGAAGAAGAAGCATCTACACAGGAAACTACTTCATCCACAGACCAAAAGGAGACTGAAAAATCAGAGGAAGAGAAGAATACCCAGGATAAAGAGCCTATCAAAACCTCTGGTATGCCAAATGAAGCGGAGAAAGAGAAAATCCTAAAAGCATCTCAGTCCAGATCTGCTCGGAGTGTAAAGCTTGCAAAAGAGGAAGACGAGCCAAAAACCTCCTCAAAGAAGACCAAAAAAGGCTCTAAGGATAAGGAAGAGAAGGAAGCAAAACCAAAAAAGACCACAGCCAAAAAGACTGACACCAAGTCCAAATCAAGTACAGCTAAAACCAGTAGCAAGGCAAAAAGTGCTACGAATAAAAAGACGACAGCCAAGAAAACGGGCACTAAAAAATCAACCTCTTCTTCCAAAAAGAAGGAAGATGATGCCAGTGAAAGTAAGTCGAAGAAAGACAAGGGTGAGACGACAGGAATCAAAAAAGGTAAAGGAGTCGATCAGGAGTCGATCATTGCTAACTTCATTAAAACAAACCCATCCATCTCTCCTGCTGATGCCTCTAAAATCAAAACGTCATCAGAGGACCTATCTGATCCGAGCACGGAACTTCATCCAGATATTGCATCTGAATACCTAGCAGAGATTTATATAGAGCAAGGTAGTTATGATCGCGCCATTCAAATATATGAGGCGCTCATAGTGCGTTTTCCTGAAAAATCAGTTTACTTTGCGGACATTATCAAAAAAATAAACGAAGAGAGATAGAATGTACCCATTAATAATTAGTGTTATCATCTTGGTTGCGTTGTTGCTAATACTTGCAGTACTAGCACAAAACCCTAAAGGAGGTGGACTTTCAAGCCAATTTGGTGGCTCAGGAGCTCAACAGGTTATGGGTGTGAAGAAAACCGGTGATATTCTTGAAAAATTAACCTGGGGCTTTGCAATTGCCCTATTGGCACTTACCATGAGTACCAATTTCGTAGATAATGAAGGCACACAAACCATTTCATCACCAAACCTTGAGAATGCTCAGGAGTCAATAATGCCTCAACAAGCCATCCCGAGCGGTGATTTAGGTGAGGGTATGGATGACTTAGGTCTGGAAGATGCTTCTGAATCAGATTCTACGAATTAATTTCCGTTAATTTTCTGACAAGTAGTCTTTTTGCCACTGGCAGTACCGTCTGTGGAAAAGGAAACTTCATCTTACTAACAATCAAAAACGTAGCTGGATTAGGCAATTCCCAGTATTTCTTTGCCAGATCCAGCTTTATTTGTTCATAGGTCCTACTGAAATCGTGAAAATCATCTCCAATAAATGTCGTGTTTAGTGCACGGTAATTTTCAGTGGAGCTCTCAAGAACAGACATCTCATACCGAAATACCTGCACTTGTCTGGCTGCATCTTGATTGACCAGCACATAGCCTTCATTCGAATAAATTGGAGTAAGTCCAATAGTCGCCATTTCCATATTCTCCTCCACAAAATCATAAAGCTCCTTCCCTAGCCCAATCGCCTCTTCCATTTTAGGGATAGCAAATGAAATAATGGTTTCCAGTTCCTCCATTAACTCATCATCCTTTACCATACGTTTATAGGTGAATTGCAATTTCTTAAAATCAGCCTTCGTGATGCTTTTGGGAAAGCTCTCATAAATCACCTCCTTATTGTCCTTTACTTTTAGCAGGTTTCTATAATGCATGATGAGGTCTGAAAGAAATGGATACAATTCTGCCAAATCAAACTTCTTTTGAATGTCCTTGAGGTATGCCAGGAGTATATACTTTTTATACTCATAATCAATCATACCTTCCGTTAGCCAATCATGTTTGAGATGTGTCATATGTGTTTTCTTTTGCTTACTAAAATTTAAATCGCAAATGGCAAAATGGCAAGGTTGTCAGCGCAATGTCAGTCATTTTTTTATTGACCTGAATTTTTGGCAGGAAAACACTGACACGATACTGCCAAACCTGACAGAAATCAGTGTTGGCACACAAAATGCTCTCATGAGTTTCAAATAATTAGTTCAAATTAACTAACCATAAAATAATTACAGACAATGTCAAAAGTTAATTTCAAACCACTAGCCGATAGAGTTCTGGTAGAACCTGCGGCAGCTGAAGAAAAAACTGCTTCAGGAATCATTATTCCTGATACGGCAAAAGAGAAGCCTCAGAGAGGTGAGGTTGTTGCGATTGGTACTGGTAAGAAAGACGAGCCTATCAATGTGAAGGTTGGCGATAATGTGCTTTACGGAAAGTACTCTGGTACGGAGATCTCCATCGACGGTAAAGAGTATTTGATCATGAAAGAAGCTGACATTTACGGAATCGTATAATTTCAGAACCCATTAATAGAAAAAACACAAAACGAATATAATTATGGCTAAAGATATTTTCTTTAATACTGAAGCAAGAGATAGCATCAAAAGAGGTGTAGACATTCTTGCAGACGCTGTTAAGGTAACCCTTGGACCAAAAGGACGAAATGTAATCCTTGACAAAAAATTTGGTGCACCTACTGTAACTAAGGATGGTGTTTCTGTAGCGAAAGAAATTGAGCTGAAAGAACCAATTGAAAACATGGGTGCTCAACTAGTGAAAGAAGTAGCATCTAAAACAGCAGATGATGCTGGTGATGGTACTACTACTGCAACTGTATTGACTCAGGCGATCTTCGGACACGGCATCAAAAACGTAGCTGCTGGAGCTAATCCAATGGATCTTAAAAGAGGAATAGACAAGGCGGTTGCTGAAGTCGTGAAAAACCTTAGATCTCAGTCTAAAGACATCAGTACTTCTGAAGAAATCTCTCAGGTGGCTTCTGTATCTGCTAACAACGATCCTGAAATCGGCAAAATGATTGCTGATGCAATGGACAAGGTAGGTAAAGATGGCGTGATCACTGTAGAGGAAGCAAAAGGTACTGAAACTGAAGTGAAAACTGTAGAAGGTATGCAGTTTGATAGAGGTTACCTTTCTCCATACTTTGTGACCAACAC
>JAMWZA010000221.1 GCA_024305105.1 Marinoscillum sp. | reverse complement strand
CGCTTTACAGTCATTCAAATTAGGTCTTGATTGATTGGTGTTTTTGGAAATGGTTTCCATAGTTTTATCCTGGACACAACAAAATAAGACTGATGAAACACCTTACTTTTCTGGCCATTGCGCTGTTCATGTTAGCTTGCAATTCTTCGAAAAAGGCCACCATTCAGGAAGCACCAACCATACTTCCAAAACCTGCTTTCCTCGAAGTGTTGCCAGGCTCTTTTTCACTACCCAAACAAGTAACGATTCAGGTTTCCAGCTCAGCTGCTGCTTCAATTGCTGAGTTTCTATCTGAGTATTTTCGTGATTGTAAGATCTTAAGTGAAACTTCAACTGATGACGCTACCATTTTTCTAGAGCTATCAGCGAATGACTCATCAGAAGCTTACGAGCTAGAGATCAGAGATCAAGGCATCACCATCCGTTCGTCTGGAATATCAGGACTTTTTTATGGCGTCCAATCACTTATTCAGGTCACATCTAACAACCCCAAAACACTGCCCTTCTTACGTATTAAAGATGAGCCACGCTTTGCTTATCGGGGCATGCACTTGGATGTCGGGCGGCACATGTTCCCGGTTAAATTTATAAAACGCTACATAGACCTGATGGCGCGATTTAAGTACAATACCTTCCACTGGCACCTTACGGAGGATCAAGGCTGGAGAATTGAAATCAATCAATATCCCCTACTACAAGAAAAAGCTGCTTTTCGAGACGCTACAGTCATCGGTCACGCTTCTTCTCGAGATCGTGGCAATGAAACTTTCGACGGAGAACGCTATGGTGGTTATTACACGCAAGAGGAGATAAAGGAAGTGGTTGCTTATGCCGCAAACAGACAGATTACAGTAGTACCTGAAATTGAGCTGCCTGGACATTCATTAGCCGCATTGACCGCTTATCCACATCTGGGATGTAGTGGAGGACCATATAAAACTGCACAGACATGGGGTGTGTTTCCAGACATCTATTGTGCGGGTAAAGAATCCACTTTCGAATTTTTAGAAAATGTGTTCGATGAAGTGTTACCCCTTTTTCCTGGTAAGTACGTCCACATAGGTGGAGATGAGGCGCCAAAGGATCGATGGGAAAAGTGTCCACACTGTCAGAAACGCATACAAGAAGAAGGCCTGGAAGACGAACACGAACTGCAATCCTACTTTGTGCAGCGGATGGAGAAATACCTAAATACCAAAGGCAAGACCATGATCGGCTGGGACGAAATCCTGGAAGGTGGTTTGGCTGAAAATGCAATAGTAATGAGCTGGAGAGGTGAAGAAGGGGGCATTGAAGCAGCGAAACAAAACCACAAGGTGATCATGACACCAGTCGGGTGGTGTTACTTTGACTACTATCAGGCTGGTCCAGAAGGTGAACCTCTCGCCTTCCCCAATCAAATGACCACCGTTGAAAAAGTATATAGCTATGAACCTATTCCAAAAGAGTTATCAAAAGAACAGGCGAAATACGTACTTGGAGCTCAATGTAACGTATGGTCTGAATACATTCT
The DNA here is from genome assembly GCA_024305105.1 of Marinoscillum sp. Taxonomy (GTDB): domain Bacteria; phylum Bacteroidota; class Bacteroidia; order Cytophagales; family Cyclobacteriaceae; genus Marinoscillum. The sequence continues at coordinate 5,312 of JAMWZA010000221.1, read as the reverse complement.
AGATGGAAAGCGTGCAGAGTATATGGTCTATCCCAGAGCTATTGCGCTATCAGAAGTGCTTTGGTCTCCTCAAGTGGACCATCGAGGTTATCCTGAATTTGTGAAACGACTAAACAACCTTCAGCCATACCTGGATCAATTAAATCTTAATTATGCCGGACATCTATTTGAAAGTTCAGCGAATTGATTAACCGCTTAATCCAGTATTATGACTAGTTAATCTAGTATTGTCTTTATGAATCATTGGTTTATCTTATCTTCAAGTTATAATTGGAGTTTAAGAAGAAGGATGTCGGAAGTAAAGGCAAGGCTACTCGAAGCTGAAAATAAAGCTTCGAAACTTTTTAGCGCCATTGAAGAACAAAACATTATTCTACCTGGTAAAACAGAAAAACAGGTTAATATGGAGGTCTTCGAGCTGGCGAAAGATCTATTTGGCATTGACAAATATTGGCACAAACGCATTGTTCGTGCAGGTAAAAACACCTTGTATCCATATGATGCAAACCCACCTAATCTAACATTGACTAATGACGACATTGTCTTCCTTGATTTTGGTCCAATATTCGACGACTATGAAGCAGACTTTGGCCGTACATACGTCATTGGCAATGATCAAAAGAAAATCTCCCTAAAACATGACGTAGAAGACGCATGGTATGAAGCGCACGAGTGGTTCCTTCAGCATACCTACATTACTGGATCTGATTTTTACAAATACCTCAAAATATTAGCGCAGCGTTTGGGGTGGGAATTTGGTGGTGAAATTGGAGGACACTTAATTGGTCAATTTCCACATGAACGAATTGATCCGAATCAATCCCAGCTCTACGTACATCCTGATAATCACAACGACATGATCGCCAGAGATAGTTCTGGAAATATGCGTCACTGGATTTTGGAGATTCATTTTGTGGACCGTCAAAACCAAATAGGTGGATTCTTTGAACAGTTGCTGATTTGAATGGGTACCTCGATCATCTCACACAAACCCTTCAGGGTAATGCAAACGCTGACATAGCCAATCAGCAGCGTGCTTATCTCAGAAATCAATTCGAGCACTTTGGTATCAAAAGCCCGGTCCGAAGAGAAATCACTAAACCTCTATTAACAAAGGAACTGCTTCCTGAAAAAGAAGCTGTACCGGAAATCATTATGGCATTGTGGGATTTACCACAGCGAGAGTATCAAATGTTCGGTCTGGATCTGTTAGCTAAATTTATCAAACGACTGGAAGCACAGGATATTTCCTGGATGGAATACATGATCACACATAAGTCGTGGTGGGATACGGTGGACTTTATCGCTGTAAATCTGGTTGGTAATTACTTCAAGAGTTTTCCGAACTACATCCAACCTAAAATTAAGGAGTGGGTTGAGTCGGATAATTTATGGTTGCAACGGACCACTTTACTCTTTCAACTCAAGTGGAAGGAAGCCGTTAATAGGGACTTATTAACAGAACTAATCTACCAGCTCAACGGGTCAAACGAGTTCTTTCTCAACAAAGCCATAGGCTGGGTACTGCGCGAGTACTCCAAAACCAATCCCTCGTGGGTTTCTGCTTTCATAAAAAATACCCATCTTAGCTCATTGAGTCATCGTGAGGCCTCCAAATTCCTCTAAGGCTCTCCCAAACAACAGAACTCATTATGTCACTCTTTATCAGCAAGTTATTAAACATTGCCCCAGCATCTATTTACACTACAGATGTAACGCTAAACAAACTAGACTTTGTAACTGATGGCTTATTGGAGGAGCTGGATTACAGCATGGAAGAAATGGTCGAGTTCAGCAAAAACAAATACCAGGAAATCATCCACCCAGAAGATTCAGAGAAGTTGCTGGATTTCGTAGTGAATGCTCGAAATAAGATTACTGAGGAGGTGAAAACCATTGATGTCAGGTTTCGAGCTAAATCTGGCCAATTCCATTGGTATCATGTATTAAATACCACGCTGGAAACAGATGAAGAGAATAACCCTACGCGTACAGGAGGCTGGACCATTAACATTGACCGAAAGAAAGAGTTAGAAGCTCAATTAAATGCAGCTATCGAACAAATAGATGTACTAAAGTCAAATCAGGTAGAAACATATAACCACTTGACCACCAAAATATTGCCCCTCATGAATGAGCTATTCAGTCAAGGCTATTCATCTGGGTACTTTAAAGAGGATTTAAAATACCTTGAAGTGATTACACAGAAACTCGCCGGTAAATAGTTCAATTGGCACAATAGCTGCTACAAGTTGCGTTAAAGATTTAACCGGGTTTAATTAGATTCGCAACCATGAAAATATCGCATTCAGCTATAGCCGTATTTATCCTTCTACTATGCCAGTGTGGTCGTCCCGATCAGGAACCAGAGTTCATTGGCATGGAACGCATCGAAGTGAGTAAGATCACCAGTAAAGAAGCTGTACTATCCGCAAATGCCAGGTTTTTCAACCCAAACGACCAATCGATAAAACTGAAGCAAGTCGTAGTGGATATTGAAGTAGATGATAAAATAGTAGGTAAAATCGACCAGGTCATGCGCTTAAAAATTCCTGCCAATGATTACTTCAATGTACCTATTAATGCTTCGTTCAACATACGAGACATTGGGTTACTAAATGGGATTATCAGCATCTTAGGAGGAAAAAGAATCAGGGTTCATTACAGCGGATACATCAAGGTGGCGGTATATGGATACACAACCAAAGTACCTGTCGACTTTGAGGAGGAAATTAAAATGTAGACCTAAAAACCGTCTTCTTCGGTCTCTTCCTCCTCTGAAACTGGTGGTTGCTCCTCTACCAGTGTTGGGTCAGTTTGTAAACTGTCTGCTTTTACCTTTTCTTTTTTGGTAAAAAGGTTCTTAAAAAAACTCCCTTTCTCCTCTACAGAAGTGGTATCAACAGGCGTTGGGTTTTTGATCACTTTCACATACAGTTGATTCCCAAAGTATCTATTGTAGTACTGTTGTTCTACATTTAGCTGTTCGTCTTTCGGGTCATAGCCATAGAGGTAGCGCACTTCAGGTTTAACCTTCTCTGGTGCCATTTTGGCAATCGGTGGAAACGAAGGGATATCAAAACTGTCTTCTTCTGCTAAGGAAGTGCTGTCCACGGCTATTTCAGCATCAATTGCTACAGAAGCCGAATCTACAGCCAGGGAGTCATTAAAATCGCTTGCCACAAACTCTCCTACGTCAATCTTAGCAGTATCTTCTGGAATAATCGTTGGTGGTGGAGGGGGAGACAAAATGTTCTCCATTGGAGCGGTACGCTGACGGTAGTTCTTAAGCCAATAAGGCTCATACTTCACCACACCGAACTTACTCTTGTTTAGGTCTCTTTCCGGCACCTTAAATTCAGCCACATAAGCGAAGTAATCTGTTTCTGAAGCTGATGCCACAATGGGGCCTCCAGTTTGCAAAGAATCCGTTTCAGGTGGAGCTATAGCAGCTTTTCGTTTTGCCAGGTATTGCAAGCGCTCCTCCTCGTCTAACTTCCACAGGTAGGAATAATAAACAGATCGAACAGAGTCATCAAGGATGTAGGTACTTTGAAAGGCAGGGCATATCACCTTGTCTCGACACGCCGAGAAACATAACACAATGGCAATGAATACAAAAATTTGCCTCATAGAAAGGTGGTACTACCTGTTTGACAGCCTTAAAAATAGGACTATTTTAACAATCGTGAAAGGATAACTTCAATTATGGCCAGATACATATATCACTCAGCTAAGATTTCCTCAGCCCACGGATAGATTAACTCTACCCAGCGAGTGTACATTTCACCTGACGGGTGCAAGCCATCATCTGCTACCAGGGAAGCATCGTTCTTTGCTTCTCTTGAAATAGGTGTGATGTTAAAATACTGCACCTTGTATCGCTGTGCTATCTCGTAATTTACTCGGTTATACTCATCGATATCTTTGGCTATTTTGTCACTGTCCCTACCTTCGGCAAAAGGAGTTACTCCCCAATCTGGAATACTCACTACAAATACTTTGGAAGGATCACTTCCGGCAAATTCTATAGCCATTTTTAACAACTCTTCGAATTCTTTCTCCTGCTGCGAAATCGGATAACCTCTGTATTGGTTATTCACACCGATTAAAAGGGAAACCAAATCATAAGGCGAATCTAACTCAGAAGCGTCAATGGCTCCTTTCAACTCGTTGGTCGTCCAACCTGTTCTAGCGATAATGCGCGGGTCTGACAGTTCCACATCGTTCTCCTGCAGTCTGGTAGTCAGCTGTACAGGCCAGCGATCCTTTTCAGCTACACTCTCCCCGATCGTATAGGAATCCCCTAGTGCTAAAAATGATAATGTATTCATGTCTGAGTCATTAGAAGTCGTATCCTCGTCTCTTTCTTCCTGATTTCCATTGTTTGCTGAAATATACTCAGGTTCGTCTTCCACAAAGCAAGACATAAAGGATAACGATAAAAAGAAAAGAAGTAATTTCATAGGCTCTGTAACTCTACCTGGAGTTTTTTCGGCAAACTCGCAACAATTAACTCGTACGAATGATCAATCCATTTTTTTAAATCCAAATCTGATAAGGCTCCATCAATCACGATCGTGTTCCAATGCTGCTTATTCATGTGATAACCGGGCAATACAGTTCCATCATATCGTTCACGCAGTTCTACAGCTACTTCAGGATCACACTTTACATTCATGCTGATGAACTCGTCCACATCTGCAAGGGCAAACATCTTGTTCATCACCTTGAAAACCAGCGTTTTCTCATCAAAAGGAAAATGCTCAGTAACACCTGGTTTTGCCATACAATAGTCCCTGTATTCTTCGATGTTCATCCTATTGTCTTAAGATCGAATGATAAATCTCGTCACAATCACAATCACGCAGATCAAAAACATGATGATGGAAATCTTATTGATTCCGTGCATCATTTTTATATTCGTATTTGTAGGCCTGTTTGGATCTTTTTTTCTAAAGAAATAGGTTAAAACCTCTCTAAAATCAAAGTAGTAACCCAAATCCTTCTTGTCTTCTTCTTTTCTCTGCTCTTCCATAGTTCTTCAGTTGTTAAGCCATTACCGCTTTAGGCTCAGTCCATTTACCATCCTCTTTGATAAGTTCAATCAACTCATCCAGGGCATTCTCGGAAGGCACTCCCCGCTTCATCACCTCCTGGCCCTTATATAAGGTAATCTTACCTTTTCCCGAACCGACATACCCATAATCTGCATCAGCCATTTCACCCGGGCCATTAACGATACATCCCATTATTCCGATCTTCACTCCTTTCAAGTGATCCGTTCGTTTGCGAATCATGGCGGTGGGTTT
>JAMWZA010000220.1 GCA_024305105.1 Marinoscillum sp. | reverse complement strand
CTGCTGATGGTGTCATCGGTGGAGACCAATTTGCTAAAGAAATCAAAAAGGCACGTGAAAACAGCGCGATCAAAGCCATCGTGTTGCGAGTGAACTCTCCCGGAGGAAGTCTGACAGCCTCTGACATGATTTGGAGGGAGGTTATGCTAACCAAAGGCGTGAAGCCGATCATTGCTTCCATGTCGGACGTAGCTGCATCAGGAGGTTATTTTATATCCATGCCATGCGATACCATCGTGGCTCAGGCCAACACCATCACTGGCTCGATCGGCATCTTCGGTATGCTATTTAACGTCGGTGAGTTCCTGGAAAACAAAGTAGGTATCACAAATGAGTCGGTTAGCACTGGCGAGTTTTCAGACTTGATGACCATGACCAGGTCTCTGACCGAACAAGAACGTGCCATTATTCAGCAGCAAGTAGAAAAGGGTTATGAAACGTTTACGACTAAAGCTGCTCAGGGTAGAAATATGGAGGTAGAAGAATTGAAGCAATATGCCGGAGGTCGCGTATGGTCGGGATCACAAGCTTATGAACGAGGTTTGGTAGATGTGCTTGGGTCATTTGAAACAGCTGTGGAAATAGCCGCTGACAAGGCTGGAATATCTGAGGATTATGCCCTTAGATTCTATCCGGAGCAAAAGCCATTAATTGATCAAATTCTGACCGAACTCAGCGAAGCAGAGGCGCGTATTTTTGCTAAAGAAGCGGATGTAATGGCACCATATCTGGAAAAGATCAAATCTCTGGAACGCATGAGAGGCATTCAGGCTCGTCTTCCTGGAGATATTGAAATCCATTGATCAAAAGTTAAGATTTTAGACCCATGTCAAGGGACCAAATAGATTGGAATTCGAATTGGCGCAAAGTCGCCTCCACCATATACCGCAAGCCGGTGGATTCCAAGCTGTTTGGACAAAGTGATATCGATGTAACACCACTTGATGCGTTTATTCGTGAGAAGCGAAAAGAAGGCGTTAAAGTCACTTACACCCATATTTTCACGATCCTATTAGCTAGGTGTTTGGATGAAGAAACACCACAATTTAACGCTTACATGAAGTTTGGCCGGGTCATTCCTAGACAAACTATCGATGTGATGATCAGTGTGTTACAAGCCGATGGGTCCATGGGGTCCGTTAAGGTAGAACAGGCATATGAAAAAACGCTGACTGATTTAGATAGCTTTTTAAAAGCAGAGATTGCCAACTCCCGCAAAGGACAAGATTCTCATCACAAAGAGTCAAAAAATCTGTTGGCTGTGCTTCCCTGGCCATTGAGAGGGTGGTTTTTCAGCTTGTACAAACGAGTGGTTGTAGACTGGGGTATTTCACTCGGATCAAATTTGTCACCTAACAGCTTTGGATCAGTGATCCTGACCAACATTGGGAGTATTGGTTTGGATACGGGTTATCCAGCATTAATGCCGAGTTCCAGTGTTGCGCTTGTTTTTGTATTAGGTGGTGTCAAGAAAAAGCCGGTGGTTATTAACGACGCAATCGTCATACGGAATATGATGACGGTGTCTGTAGCCATCGATCATCGTGTAGCTGACGCCTCACACGGAGGTAGGCTTTTGAAATACATCAAACGAGCAATTCAAAGTCCAGAGGAATATTTCGTTTAACAGTCAATCTCCCAGCTTCATCGGTTTGAAAACTATTCTGTCAGGGAAAGGCTGGTATGAAACATTATACGCTGTTTTTTCTCAAAATTGGGCCTAAGGTTCTGAACCCGATTTACAAATGAGTAAAGAATTGTTTCTTCTGCAATTACAAAATACTAGTGCTTTCATCGGGAATTTTTGTATTTTTCAAGTTCGATTGATTTGTTATCAACCACCTGATGTATTCCACCGACCTCCAACAAGCTAAAAAAGTATTTGAGCTACTGACTAATGCAAATAGGGATTTTGATGATCCGTGTGAAGGTGTCAAGTATGCTAAAAAAGCTGTTTTACTTAGTATAAAACTCGACGATGCGGGCCTGCTAGCGAAAAGTAAAACAGGTCTGTCCAGGCAGTTTATGAAATCAGGAGAAACCTCCAAAGCAATTATTGTAGGTCGGGAGGTTATTGGTACTTACCAGATATTAGGGGATGATAAAGGACTGGCCATCAGTAAATACCATGTGGCAGGAATCTATCTCGAATCAGATAATTACCATTTAGGGCTGATTTATTTGCTTGATTGTCTGGAGATGTTTAAACGACTTGGAGATTTTCACAGTCAGGCGAAGGTTCAAAAATCTTTGGGTACTGCCTATGAGTTTTTTGGAGATGATCGCAATGCAGTAGTTGCGTACGAACGATCTATCGACGCGGCTAGAAAGATTGGAGATGTAGTCCTCGAAACAGATGCCTATAATCCACTTTCAGGCATTTACCTGAACCGGGGCAAGCTGGATAAAGCGGAAGAGCTGATTGAGCGCTCGATGCGTATGAAACATTCAGCGGGTGACATGAGAGGAATGGCCTTTGCACTCTATGGAAAAGCCAAGGTTTATACCAAAAAGGAACTCTATCCTCAGGCGAAAGAAGCGTATTTAGAATCTATTCGTCTTCATCGTGAGAATGGGGAGTTGAAGGGGTTAGGCATGTGTTACCACAAGCTTGGTGTGATGCATTACGACACCGGTGAATTCGATGAAGCTATCGAAGCCCTTAGAGGAGCATTGAATTTTGCCAGTTTCAATAATCTGATTGCCATTAAATCCAAGAGCAACTTCCTGCTTTACGAAATCTATAAGCAACGTGGGGACTTGCCCACAGCGCTTGGGTTTATAGAGGCGTACATGAAAGAAAAGGAAACACTTATTGACTCTCAAACGCAGAAAGTCATCAATAGCTATGAATCCATTGCTACGATGGAGCGCATGCAAAAGGAAGCAGAAATGCAGCGTGAGAAGGCTGAGATTATCGAGAAGAAGAACAAGGCAGAGCAAGCTTCTAAAGTAAAACAGGACTTTTTATCGACAATGAGTCATGAGATTCGGACACCACTCAATGCCGTGACCACCATCACTTCCTTTCTGCAGGAAACAGCCAGAGAGGATCAGGTGAATTTGCTGGAATCGCTACAGTTTTCATCCAATAACCTGCTTCGTATCATCAATGACATCCTGGATTTCAATAAACTGGATGCTGGAAAGCTGAGGTTGGATTTAAGCTCCACGAGCCTTGGGAGTCTTTTGGAAAATATTAGAGGTACATATCTGAGTTTGGCTAAAGAAAAGGGAATAGAACTTTATCTGGAAATGGATAAGAAGCTAAGTAGCCATTATTTGCTGGACGAAACTCGACTTACACAAGTAATGGGTAATCTGGTAAGCAATGCAATCAAGTTCACTGATGAAGGTGGTGTAACCATGCGGGTTGAGTTGGTTAGCAACAGTGAGATCAAAGATAAAATCTTGTTTAGTGTGGCTGATACCGGAAGCGGTGTTCCAGAAGATTTTATTAATCAACTTTTTGAGAGCTTTTCGCAACCACAGTTTCATAAAACCAAAAAACATGGTGGATCGGGTTTAGGGTTGGCAATCGTAAAGAAAATCGTGGAGCTATATGATGGCGAAGTGCTTGTTGAAAGTAAAGTGGGTGAGGGTTCTAAGTTCTTTTTTGAAATAGCCCTTACACCTACTAATGAACAAGATAAGAAAATTGAATTAGTGCGGCAGGCACTAATTAACAAAACCGTATTGCTGGCAGAAGATAATATGATCAACGCCATGGTCTCCTTAAAGCTGTTGGGCAAATGGGGACTCAATAGTAAACACGCTACCAACGGCGAGGAAGTCGTTCAGCTAGCTGAATCTCAGGCTTACGACTGCATACTCATGGATATTCACATGCCACAGATGGATGGGTTTGAAGCAGCGCAACGAATTAGAACAACTTCTAACCCCAATCAAAATACGCCGATCTTTGCACTGACAGCTGACGTGATGGCTGGACAAGAGTCCTTCTCCAAACTTTTCAATGGGTTTTTATTGAAGCCAATAGAGCAGGATAAGCTGTATGCTGCTTTGTCTTCAGTCTAAGTTATTCCTCCATTAAAAATCGTTGTTGAACCTACACTTCAAGGCAATACTTATATTAATTGAACGCTGTAATTTGACACTCAATACAACCGGCCTATCTGGTTTCTTTATTAGTTTAGCACTTAATTACAATTTTTGACCTGAATACTAGAATGGAAATAAGAAACGACTGGACCAAAGAAGAGATCAAAGAAATTTTTGATAGACCAATTCTTGAACTAATCTACCAGGGAGCGACTGTTCATAGAGAGCATAATAACCCTTCAGAAGTTCAGGTCTGCACCTTGTTATCTATAAAGACAGGAGGATGTCCGGAAGATTGCGCTTACTGCCCACAAGCGGCGAGGTATCATACAGATGTGAAGGTTCATAAACTTCTGGATGTTGATTTTGTCATGGATAAAGCCAAGAATGCGAAGGACAATGGAAGTACACGTTTCTGCATGGGTGCTGCATGGAGAGAGGTAAGGGACAATAAAGACTTTGACAAAGTGATCGACATGGTCAAAGGAGTGAACGCTCTTGGTATGGAGGTTTGCTGTACCCTTGGTATGCTTTCAGAGGATCAGGCCAAACGACTTAAAGACGCAGGGCTCTATGCATATAACCATAATCTGGACACATCTGAAGAGCACTATGAAGACATCATTTCGACCAGAACATACGATGACAGACTTGACACCATCGAAAACGTAAGAAGTGCAGATATTTCCGTTTGTTCGGGAGGAATTATCGGACTTGGAGAAACCAATGATGACCGTATAGACATGTTGCACACTTTGGCAACAATGCGTGAGCATCCAGAATCTGTGCCAGTCAATGCGTTAGTGCCGGTGCCAGGCACACCTCTGGAAGATCAGCCTAAGGTTTCTGTATGGGATATGGTGCGAATGATCGCCACGGCGAGGATCATTATGCCGAGAGCGATGGTCCGTCTTTCAGCTGGTCGGGTCAGAATGTCGGTAGAGGAGCAGGCGCTTTGTTTCCTTGCTGGAGCCAATTCGATTTTCGCAGGAGACGAACTTTTAACTACTCCCAATCCAGAAGTGGATGCTGATAAGAAAATGTTCCAGACACTTAACTTGAAGCCACGAGAATCATTCAAAGGAGCTGCAGCAGAAAAATTTATGGCATAAACCCTCGTCCATCCGCGGATGAAATTTATCGATATTAAAATACGCAATAAACTGGCCCTGGTGATGATATTATTCGCCATGGCCATTGTTTTAGCTATTTCCACGCTCTATTATTATCAGTTTCAGGCAGCACTCAAAGAGAGAGTATTTCTTCAGCTCAGTTCAGTAAAGCAACTAAAAGTCACTCAAATCAAACAGCGACTGGAAGGCTTAAGAAACAGTTTCATAGAGCGAAATGATTTAAAACTTCGCGAGGAGTATGGAGAAGTCTTGTTTCATGGTCATATTTCCAAAGATACGGTTATCAGTGGCTATCCAATTACTTTTAATAGTAGTGAAGAGGTAATTATAAAGGACTTATCTACTCTGGATCCTAATGGGCAATTAACTATTAGCTTGCAGGTGAAAGAACCTGAGGGATGCGATGTAGCTATCGTTAAACCAAATATTCAAAGCATTCTTATCGAACGGACCGGTTTAGGGGAGACCGGTGAATCTTATCTAGTAGGATCAGATAAACTGATGCGGACCAGTTCGCGTTTTTTTCCCAGCAGAAATCCTTTAAACATCGAAGTAGATACCCGAGCTGTGAGAGATGCTCTGGATGGTAAAGCTGCAAAAAATCTAATAGATGATTATCGAGGAGTCAGTGTATTCAGTGCTTACGAATTGTTAAGTGTTCCTGATATCGAATGGGTGATTATTTCTGAGATTGATGAACAAGAGGCATTGTTTCCGCTAAATAGTCTTCGTCAAAATTTGATCGTCGTTTTGATCATTATTGTGGTAGCGATTTTTGCAGTGAGTTATGAGCTCTCCAGCCAGTTGGTACGCCCCGTTTTGCAAACCGAGAAGGAGCTGTCCAGAATGGCCCGCGGGATATTTGAGCCGGTCAATAAATCCAATATAGGAGATGATGAATTTGGTCATATGTACGAAGCACTTGACCGTCTGGTAAACGCAATGGAGGAGACTGTCAGGTTTGCTGGCAAGATTGGGCATGGGGAGTTTGATGCGAGCTATCAACCGCTAAGTCAGGAGGACAAACTTGGAGCCTCACTTATTGAAATGAAGGACCGGTTAAAGGCCTATCAGATCAATGAACAGCATCTCAAACGTGAGAATCAGCGGTCGTTAATATCTGGGGAAGAAAAAGAACGCTCTCGTCTTTCCAAAGAGCTTCATGATGGTTTAGGACCATTATTGACGCTGTTGCGCATAAAGCTGGAAGCTATTTCGATAGACGGTATGGAGCGAAAGGAGTTGCTTGTTATGCTTGATAATACCATCAGAGAGATGCGCCGAATCTCCAATAACCTTATGCCAAGTGTATTGATGGATTTTGGAGCAGGTGAAGCGATACGGAATATGGTGAATCAACTAACAGCAGAAGGGCTGGACGTAAAGTATCAGTACGATGCGAATACAGAAGTGAAAATTGCTGATAATATTCAAATCGCCCTCTATCGCGTTGCTCAGGAAGCGATCAATAACGTGATCAAGCATTCAGGAGCAACAGTATTGAATATGTCAATCACTGAATTTGAGGATCGAGTCAGCCTTTTCGTCAAGGACAATGGCGAAGGTTTTGATGTCAAAAGTGCCAAATCCGGAAATGGTATTCGAAACATGCGAGAAAGAGTAAATGTAGAAAAAGGTATTTTTGAAATAGAATCCGGAGTAAACGGAACCATTATTGAAGTAGAGATCCCATTAAATGAGTAAGATTAGAGTACTTGTAGTAGACGATCATCAGCTTTTTAGAGAAGGCATTCGATCCATTTTTGCAGATAATTCTGACATAGAAGTAATCGGTGAGGCTGATTCCGTTGATTCAATGATGACCTTTTTTGAAAAAGAAACTCCAGAGGTCGTGCTGATTGATGTGACCATGCCCGGTGGCGATGGTATCTCGGCAATAAAGAGTTGTAAAAAACGGTATCCCTCTATTCGGTTTGTCGTTCTTACCATGCATGCAGATGGTCAATATGTGGTTAAAGCAGCTCGTAGTGGTGCTTTTGGGTACCTTCTGAA
>JAMWZA010000022.1 GCA_024305105.1 Marinoscillum sp. | reverse complement strand
CCATTGCTGGATACCATGGGTTGGGAGTTTTTAAATGCCAAATCACAAAAAGTAGATTTAATTCAAACGGCTAAGAATCAGGCCCAAAATATTAAAGTCAATCTAAGTTCTGTGAACTCAAGGGTTGGAAACCTGGAGAGGGATTTAAACAAGTTTATCATCGAAAAGTATAAGAAATATGCTCAGGCTTTTGCATGCATAGTCATGTTTCTCATCGGGGCTCCTTTAGGATCTATTATTAAAAAAGGTGGATTAGGCGTGCCAGTAATTGTGTCCATATTGTTCTTTTTGGCTTATTACATCATTAATATCATTTCTGAGAAAAATGCCCGTGAAGGGTTAATTGACCCTGCTTTTTCTGTTTGGATAGCTGATCTGGCTTTGTTGCCAATAGGTTTCTTCTTTTTGAGGCAAGCCAGAATTGATGCCAGACTCTTTGATACCGATTTTTATCACATCTGGATAGATAAGCTTAAAACACGATTTGGAAAAACTAAGTCTTAGTATTATTGCTTTTAAATAGAAAGGGCTCTAAATTTGCGCTTTGATTTTAAGGGACAACAAGAGAAAACGAAAGAATGTATTTAACGAAGGAAAAGAAAGAAGAATTCTTCACCAAATACGGAAGTGGTAAAGAGGATACAGGTTCGGCTGAAGGACAAATCGCTCTTTTTACGCACCGTATCAACCACCTCACTGAGCATTTAAAAGCAAACAAGCAGGATCACGCGACGCGATTGGGCTTGATGAAGTTGGTAGGTAAGAGAAGAAGATTGCTTGATTACCTTTATAAAAAGGATATCGAGCGATACAGAAGCATCATAGCGGAACTAGGTATCCGTAAGTAATTTTGAAGACAATTTTATAAGGGGAATTCAACTCAGGATTCCCTTTTTTTATCTAAGGCGCCTAAAGAAAAAAGTAACTAGAGAGGCTCCTTATCACTATTTAATACTCAACATTTTATGAAGCCTCAATACACGGTTAAAAAATTTACGTTGGCTGATGGTAGAGAAATGTCTATCGAGACTGGTCGCCTGGCCAAGCAAGCTGACGGTTCTGTGGTTGTAAGAATGGGTGATACCATGCTTTTAGCTACAGTTGTTTCAAGTAAAGAAGCAAAAGAAGGCGTTGACTTTCTTCCACTTTCTGTAGACTACCAAGAGAAGTTTGCATCAGCAGGAAAGATTCCTGGTGGATTTTTGAAAAGAGAAGGAAGGTTATCTGATTATGAAGTACTCATCTGTCGTTTGGTAGATAGAGCGCTTAGACCATTGTTTCCATCTGACTACCATGCAGATACTCAGGTGATGATTTCACTTATTTCTGCAGATCCGAATGTGCTACCTGATGCACTTGCGGCGTTAGCGGCTTCAGCTGCTTTGTCAGTATCTGATATTCCTTTTGATGGACCTATCTCCGAAGTGAGAGTGGTCAAGAAAGGTGAGGAGTACATTGTAAACCCTGCACCCGCGGATGTGGAAGAGGCAGTACTCGACCTGATCGTTGCTGGATCTATGGACAACATCATGATGGTAGAGGGTGAGTCGCAAGAAGTGGGTGAGGACGAGATGCTAGAGGGTATCAAGGTGGCTCACGAAGCAATCAAAGTACAATGTCAGGCACAGGTCGAATTAGCTCAGGAAGTAGGAGCTACGGAAAAGCGAACGTACGATCACGAACCAAAGGACGAAGAGTTCGAAGCGAAAATCCGTAAGGAGTGTTACGATCAGTGCTACGAAATAGCTAAAAAGGGCTCTGCAGACAAAACAGAACGAAGCGAAGCGTTTGCTGCTGTTAAAGACACGTTCTTAGAGCAGTATTCAGAAGAAGAATTGGAAGAACTTAATGGCTTCCTTTTAAAGAAATATTTCCATGACGTGCAAAAAGATGCAGTAAGAAACTGCGTGCTGGATACTAAGAAGCGTCTGGATGGAAGAGATTTGGATGAAGTAAGACCTATCTGGAGCGAAGTGGATGTGTTGCCAAGAGCACACGGGTCAGCAGTCTTTACGAGAGGAGAAACTCAGTCATTGACGACCGTCACACTCGGTTCGAAAATGGATGAGCAAATGGTTGACGGAGCGATTCACTCTGGCTATAACAAATTCATCCTTCACTATAATTTCCCAGGTTTCTCTACTGGAGAAGTTAGACCAAATAGAGGGCCGGGAAGAAGAGAAGTAGGTCACGGTAACCTTGCTATGAGAGCATTGAAGCCAATGTTGCCTATGGAAGATAGTCCATATACCATTCGTATCGTTTCAGATATTCTGGAGTCAAATGGCTCATCGTCTATGGCAACTGTATGTGCTGGCGCATTGGCGTTGATGGATGCAGGTATTAAAATAAAGAGTCCGGTTTCAGGTATTGCTATGGGGATGATCTCTGATAGCGAAACAGGCCGCTATGCAGTGCTTTCAGATATTCTTGGAGACGAAGATCACCTTGGTGACATGGACTTCAAAGTAACTGGAACTGACAAGGGTATTACCGCATGTCAGATGGATATCAAAATCGATGGGCTGTCATACGATGTGCTGAAAGAAGCATTGGCACAAGCCAACAAAGGCAGAGCGCACATTTTGAACGAAATGAGATCGACCCTTGCTGAGCCAAGAGATGAGATGAAGGAGAATGCGCCAAGATTAGTTCAGTTGAACATTGAGCGAGATATGATTGGTGCAGTGATTGGGCCTGGCGGTAAGATTATTCAGGAAATCCAAAGAGAATCAGGTGCTACTGTAAACATCGAAGAAACCGAGAAAGGTGGATTGGTAAGTGTGTTTGCGGCAGATAAGACAGCTTTGGATGACGCATTGGGACGTATCAAAGCGATTGTTGCTGTTCCTGAAGTAGGAGAAGTCTATGAAGGTAAGGTAAAAGCAATCATGCCATTCGGAGCATTTGTTGAAGTTCTTCCTGGTAAGGATGGATTGCTTCACATTTCTGAAATCAAATGGGAGCGTGTAGAGAAGGTAGAAGAGGTTTTAGAGGTAGGCGAAGAAATTAAGGTTAAGCTTATTGAAATCGATAAGAAAACTGGTAAATACCGCTTGTCAAGAAAAGTTTTATTGCCTAAACCGGAAAAGAAAGAAGAAAGCTAGTTAAATTTAGAGGTGATAGACCATTGGTTGAACGTGTTTTCAGCCGCAACAAATCACCGTTAAATGAGACAACTCAAAATCAGTAAGCAAATAACCAACCGGGAGAGTGAATCCCTCGATAGGTATTTGCAAGAAATTGGTAGAGTAGAACTGATCACCGCTGAGGAAGAAGTAATACTTGCTCAGAAAATTCGAGAGGGCGATGAATTGGCTCTTGAGAAGTTAACGAAAGCAAACCTCAGGTTTGTGGTATCAGTAGCTAAACAATATCAAAACCAAGGATTGACCCTTGGAGATTTAATCAACGAAGGAAATCTAGGATTAATTAAAGCCGCGCAACGTTTCGATGAAACGCGCGGCTTTAAATTTATATCCTATGCTGTATGGTGGATTAGACAGTCCATTTTACAGGCATTAGCAGAACAGTCCAGAATTGTACGGCTCCCGTTGAACCGGGTTGGCTCATTGAATAAAGTGTCAAAATCGTTCTCAGAATTGGAGCAGAAATTCGAAAGGGAGCCAACTCCTGACGAATTGGCAGAGTTTCTGGAGATTACAGAAGACGAGGTAATTGACACCATCAAGATTTCGGGAAGGCACGTCTCGATGGATGCACCTTTTGCTGGTGGCGAAGAGAGTAGTCTCCTTGATGTTTTAGAAGATGAATTGGAGGATACACCAGATAATGTGTTGCTTTCAGATTCTTTGTGTATTGAAGTTCAACGCGCATTATCGACACTTACATCAAGAGAGTCGGACGTTGTTTCCTTTTATTTTGGATTAAATGGGAGTCATGCATTAACATTGGAGGAGATTGGAGATAAGTTCGGCCTAACCCGTGAGCGTGTGAGACAAATCAAGGAGAAAGCAATCAGACGATTACGTCATGCTTCTAAGTCTAAATCACTGAAAATTTATTTGGGATAGTAGCCAATCTGACACTTTGAACCATTCTGGTGTTTTTTTTGATACAATATGGACACTTGTGCGTTGTATCATAGAGAGAATTGAAAAATAAGATCAAATAATGGCTAAAGAGAGAGTAAAAGTTTTAATCGTTGGTTCAGGTCCAGCAGGTTTTACTGCAGCAATTTATGCTGCTAGAGCAGGCATGAAACCAGTATTGTACCAGGGAGGTCAGCCTGGTGGCCAGTTGACAATTACAACCGATGTAGAAAATTATCCTGGATATCCCGATGGGATCATGGGACCACAAATGATGGTTGATTTCCAAAAGCAAGCCGAGCGATTTGGTACGGATATCAGAAGCGGAATGATTACTGGTGCGGATTTTTCTGGATGGCCACACAAGGTCACCGTCGATAACAAAGAAGAAATAGAAGCAGAATCTGTTATCATTTCTACAGGAGCATCAGCAAAATGGTTAGGATTAGAAAGCGAGCAAAGACTGAATGGGCGAGGTGTCTCTGCCTGTGCAGTGTGTGATGGATTCTTCTTTAGAGGTCAGGATGTGGCAATTGTAGGTGCTGGTGATACAGCTGCGGAAGAAGCAACCTACCTTTCCAAGCTTGTTAGTAAAGTATACATGCTGGTAAGGCGTGATGAGATGCGTGCCAGCAAAATCATGCAACAGCGAGTAATGAACGCGCCAAACATCGAAGTGCTTTGGAATACCGAAACTGTAGAGGTACAAGGAGACGATGAGGTGAATGGCGTAAAAGTGAGAAATACAGAGACTGGTGAGGAAAGAGAGCTACCTGTACAGGGGTTCTTTGTCGCCATCGGTCATAAGCCTAATACAGACATTTTTAAAGATTATATTGATATGGATGATGCTGGTTATATCAAGACGATTCCAGGAACTTCCAAAACGAATGTTCCCGGCGTATTTGCTACCGGTGATGCCCAGGATAAAAATTACCGTCAGGCAGTAACCGCGGCTGGTAGTGGCTGTATGGGAGCCTTGGATGCAGAGCGATTTATCGCTGAAAAAGAGGTTGAAATGCAGGAGGCTGCTGTTTGATTGTTCAAAAAATAGAAATAGATAAGGTCCCGATAATCTCGGGACTTTTTTTGTGATGAAAATTAATATTCTAGCCATAGCAGCACATCCGGATGACGTAGAGTTGTCTTGTGCTGGAACCTTAATTGCGCATAAAGACCGTGGTTATACTACAGGTGTTCTTGACCTCACTCGAGGAGAAATGGGTACTCGTGGTACGCCAGAGTTGCGTCAGGATGAAGCTACAGAAGCAGGTAAAGTAATGGGACTATCGGTCCGTGAAAACATGGAGTTTGAAGATGCATTCTTTGTCAATGACAAAGCACATCAAGTGAAACTCATCCAGAAAATTCGTAAATACCAACCGGATATTGTGATCACGAATACCATTTATGATCGTCATCCGGATCATGCTCGGGGATCTCAGTTGGTAGAAGATGCTTGCTTTAAAGCTGGATTGGCTAAGATCGAAACGGTTAACTCTGAAGGGGATCCGCAGAAGCCCTGGAGACCTAAAAAGGTCTATTATGTCATTCAGAGCACATCAATTGAGCCAAGTTTTTTTGTAGATATTTCCAATTCTCAGGATCGGAAAATGGAAGCTATTAAGGCTTACAAAAGTCAATTCTTTGATCCAGACAGTAAAGAACCGGAAACATACATTGCTAAGCCAGAATTCATGAAAATGGTGGAGGCGAGAGCAATTGAATACGGTCATCGGATAGGTGTAAAGTATGCCGAGGGATTCGTTACCAAAGACTTTATTGGTGTGAAAGATCTTTATAATTTGACATAGAAGTCTTGTTGTTGGTCAAATCGTCTCAGTTTTTCCAATTGAGTTCGTTTGTCATCTCTTTTAAATTCAAGTCCCATTAGTTGATCGTCTAACCAGTTTAGCGCTTCAGTTAGTGGGATTTTTTGATAGTGATGATCTCGGCAAAAATGAATAAACTTCAATACCCGAAATCCATCCCACCAGGCGTAATATCGCTGTTTGAAGTTCTGCATACTCCCGGCCTGATCTCTTATCTTTTTTAGCGAGTCGTCAAAGGAATTTTCCCAGTAGAAACGAACAATACTTTCCGGAAGGGCAGTTAACGTGCCAGTTTTCCATAGATCATTCAGATTGATGTTGATGTATTTTAAGTCTTCAAATGTGCGGTAGTGATATACCGGATAGGACTCATCTCGATCTTCGAAATAACGATTGATGGCGTGCCCAGTACCGAAAGGCACTCGATCCGATATTCGATCCGATGGGTAAATACAGGTGTCATTGATCTCACCGACAAATTCAAGTGGCATACATTTATGAATGAAATAGAAGTCTTCACCTGCTTTTCTACGGTTCATCCCTCCTTGCTTTTGATAGACACTACTGCGGACAGTAATACACGATCCTAACGTCTGTACCGCAAATGGATAATCAGCTACTCTCAGTCCATTGTTATAATAACGGAGGTAAAGCTCATAGTTAATGATACCTTCTTCATTTGGACCATCAAGATCATGCTCGTAATGGACCAGGCCCAGATTTAATTTATTCCTGTCATAGTTAGTCCATATGGATTGGAGATAGTCGGGTCGGCAAGTACAGTCAGCGTCATAACAGATGATGATGCCATCCTTTTGTTGTTGCTCAAAACACCTTATTGCTTCATCCATGCCAATTTTTCTTGCCAGACCGACACCAGCATGTTTTTTGGGAAGATCAACTTGAATTACTTGCTGCTCGTATTTTGTTGGAACAATATTGGCTTGGTGTACACTTAATTCGTTTTGCTTGTGAATTGCAGGCTCAGCTAGTTCCGATTGATTGACAACAACAAGAATAGCCACATTTACCGGTGGTTCGTAACAGGAATGTAGCGCGTTAAGAGCCTTGCTTATGTTTGGTTCATTGTAACAGGGTATTACCACGATCATGTCCGGGTTAGAATCAAATCCTTGAGGAAGTGCTTCTTGAGGCCAGATGTAGCGTTCCAGGTAAGTGTTTTTACTCAAGGAGAGAGTCTTTTTTTGGTCCAGGAGTTGTTTTCAATTGTGTAGAGGATGCGATCGTGAAGTCTGCTTGGTCTTCCTTGCCAAAACTCAATGGTATCGGGAATAATTCGATATCCACCCCAAAAGTCTGGAAGAGGTATTTTGCCTTCCTTGAATTTCTCTTTCATTTCGTTGAGCTTCACCTCCAGGATGTTTCTAGAGGTAATCACCTGACTTTGCTGAGATACCCAGGCACCAAGCTGGCTATTGAATGGGCGGCTCATGAAGTATTTGACTGATTCAGCAGTGCTCACTTTTTCAGCCACGCCTGTCACAGCTATCTGACGCTCTAGCTGATACCAGGGGAATAAGATGGAGACACGGTTATTATCTTCCATTTGCTGGGCTTTGCGGCTTTTGTAATTCGTATAAAAGACAAACCCCTTTTCGTCAAAGGCTTTGAGTAATACCGTTCGTTGAGTGATGCTGCCTGCAGAGCTAGCGGTACTGAGAACCATGGCGTTGGGTTCAGTGAGTTCACCTTTTTGCGCCTCGCTAAACCATTTTTGAAATTGCTCAATAGGAGAATCAGCAACTGAATCAAGGTCCAGACTTGCTTTCGAGTATTCCTTACGTAATGAGGCTAAATCTATGCTCATACTTCGTTTAATTTTAGTGCCCGATTAAGGTTTAAAATTGCTTTATTTGTTTCAGAACCAAAGTTATCGATTAGATTAAGATATTAGTGGTCTATTGATTGACAATCATATAACTGATGATCACGATGAAAAGATTTTTCTTTTATGAAGTTTCGAATTGATTTAGATGTATCGAGCAGCCAGGAGTGGATAGACACTGTGATGAGTAATTTTGATGAGTTCTTAAAGGATCACGCTAATTGTGAACGAAAAGCCTCTGCTATGGCCATGAGCTTTGTGGCAAAATATCCGGATAGGGTAGAGATTATTCCTGAATTGATAGAGACTGCCGTAGAGGAGTTAGAGCATTTTCAAACAGTCTATCAAATCATGGAAGAGCGAGGGATTCAGCTTACTCATGAGATTGGAAAGGATGTTTACGTAAAGCAGCTGCTTGATAAGTGCCGTGATGGCAGAGAGGAGCGGTTTATGGATAGATTGTTACTGGCCTCTCTTGTGGAAACACGAGGTGCCGAGCGATTTAGAATGGTCTATGAAGCGCTGGATGACCCGAAATTGAAGCAGTTTTATCATGAATTGTGGGCGTCAGAAGCCAAACATGGAGAAATATTTGTTCGGATGGCTCTCAACTATTTTGATGAAGAGGCTGTCTATAAACGATTAAAGGAGATGACTGCCGATGAGGCGGTAGTCTTGAGTAGTTTACCACTTAAAGCTGCACTGCATTGATGGATTATTTTGCGACAGATAAGTTAGTAGAACCAGAGAAAGGAGATTTATTAATCTCAGAACCCTATTTGCCAGACCCAAACTTTGAGCGGACAGTAATCTTGCTATGTGAGCATGATGAAAACGGCTCTTTTGGTTTTGTTTTGAACAAGCCGTCGAAATCGCAGCTCTCTGAATTGATAGAAGAAACTGATGGATTTGAAAGTGATGTTTACATAGGAGGTCCTGTGCAACAAAATACGTTACACTTTTTGCACAAATCCCCAGCCAAGCTCAACGGAGATAAGGAAATCGTCAACGGAGTTTATTGGGGAATTGATTTTGAGAATTTGGTCAGTTCAATCAATATGAAAGTGGTAGAACCTTCTGATTTGAAATTTTTTGTTGGCTATTCAGGTTGGTCGGAAGGTCAGTTGTTGGATGAGTTAAAGGCTAAATCATGGATTGTTTATAAGAAGGCTACTCCTGAATTGGTTTTTGAGTTGAATCCTGATGAGTTGTGGAAAGAGGCATTAAACAATATGGGAGGGAAGTTCAAGGTGATTTCCAATTATCCTACGGACCCAAGATTAAATTAGTAGGACATATTTATTAATTTTAAGGATTGTAGCCAACCAAAAGAGAGGTTCCATTATGGAAGACAAGGAAAATAAGTTGCCTGAGAATTCAGAAGAAAAGAATTCACAGGATGGAGTTCAGGAGACCCCTGAATTAAATAAGGAAGTTGAAGCTGAGGATGCGGAGCCCACAGAAGATGCATCGAATGAAGCGTCCAAAGAATCTAAAGAAGAAGTACCCGCCGAAGTTTCTGACGAATCGAAAGCTGAAGTTGATTCTGAAAAGGATAGTCAGGATACGCCAGAGCCAGTAACTGCCCCAGTTTCTGAGAAAGAATCCGAGCCTAAGGAAGCTCCCGAAGCGAATCAGAAGTCCGAAGAAGACGAACATGACTCTGAAGACGAGGATCATGATGATCACGACGAGGAGAATAAATTGTTAGAAGAGCTGGATTTTGATCATCCTACAAAAAAGGAGCTCTATGAGGTTTTGAAGAAATTCGCGCCTGTCGAAAACATGCGGATATTGGATAAAGGGTTGAAAGAGATTCGTCCGCTTTACAATAAATTATACGATTCTGAGAAAGAGGCAGCCTTGGAGACCTTTGTCAATGAAGGAAATGATGCTGGTGATTTCGATTACAAAGGAGAGGATCTGGATACGCAGTTTTTCGATCTGTTTGAAAAACTACGTCTTAAGAAATCTGTTTTCTTTTCCCAACTTGAAAAATCCAAAGATGCTAATCTGGAGAAAAAGCAGCAATTATTGGAGCAGCTGCGAGAGTTGGTGGATGGTGAAGAGAGTACTACTTCAATAAATGTATTGAAAAGCCTACAGGAAGAATGGAGAAATGTGGGGCAGGTGCCTGGCGCTTACGCCAAGACCATGTGGGCGAACTACCATGCTTTGATCGATCGATTCTATGATCAGCGAAGTATTTATTTTGAGTTAAAGGAACTCGATCGTAAGAAAAACCTGGAAGGAAAGCTAGAGCTATGTGAGCGTGCTGAGGCCTTAAATCAATTAGAAAACATCAAAGACGCCATATTTCAGCTAAATGAACTACATGAGGAGTTTAAGCATATTGGTCCGATACCTAAGGAGGATCAGGAGCCTGTTTGGCAGCGTTTTAAAGCGGCGAGTGATAAGATCTACTCCAAGCGTAAGGATTACTTTGAAACGCTTAAAAAGGAGCTTCATGCCAATGCTGAGGTGAAGCAAAGGCTAGGCGATAAGGCGGAAGAGTTTACGAAGTTTGAATCAGATCGAATTACCGAGTGGAACAAGAAGACTAAGGAACTTTTAGAACTTCAAAAGGAGTGGGATAAAGTCGGTGGTCTGCCTCGTGAAAGTGCCAAGAAAATTAACAAGCACTTCTGGGGCAACTTTAAGAAATTCTTCAATAATAAAAACAACTTCTTCAAAGCTCTTGAGGGTCAGCGAGAAGAGAATCTAAAGAAAAAGGAGGAGCTTTTTGCCAAGGCAGATGTACTGAAGGATAGCGATGACTTCATGCAGACAGCCAATGAACTGAAGAAGCTCCAAAACCAATGGCGCGACATTGGTCCTGTTCCTGAAAAAGTGAGAAACGAAGTTTATAAGAAGTTTAAAGCCGCTTGCGATCATTTCTTTGAGCGAAAAAGAGCTCAAAATGACACGAAGAACAAGGAGTTTGAGATCAATCTGAAAAAGAAAGAGGATATCTGCAATAATCTGGAACAGCTAATAAGTGCAGATACCATAGAGTTAGAAGAAGTCTATGAGCTCTTGGATGAATATGCTGAGATTGGCTTTGTGCCACGTAATGCGATTAAAAAGAGTCATGCCAGGTATGATGAGGTAACGAGTAAGTTGGTGTCTCTTGAGGACCTAAGTGATGATCAGCTCAATGAGCTAAAGATGCACATACAAATGAGTAAGCTCAAGAATAGTCCTCACAGTGGGCAGAAAATTCACAGAAAGGAGGGAGCTATCAAACGAAAAATCTCAGCGATTGAGGGCGACATTGATTTATGGAAGACCAACATAGGTTTTTTCGCACAGTCTAAGAATGCCGATGAATTGAAAAAGGATTTCGAAGAAAAGATCGAAAAAGCGGAGCAGGAACTCGATGATTTAAAGAAGCAATTAGAAGTTTTGAAAGAGATGTGAAAAATTCTTCGGTGAGGCTTTGGAATATATAACTGGAGTTTTACATTTGCACTCGCTTAAACAAAGCGCCGCTGGTCAAACAGTAAAAATGATAGCTATTCGTTAAGCGCACTTAGCTCAGTAGCGGTTCGATAATTCGACAAGAGCAACTGACTTGAAAGAAAAATTGGACCTATGTTGTGAAATATAGGAACTAAAGAGAATTCCTTAGCTCTCCCGATAGCTATCGGGAGGCCAGAGCAACTGACCCTTAATCAGCGCTCGTGGAGGAGTAAAAGAAAATATTGGCCCCCTTAGCTCAGCTGGCCAGAGCAACTGACTTGTAATCAGTAGGTCGTTGGTTCGAATCCGACAGGGGGCTCTTAAATGTTTAAAAACCCACTTGGAAGTCATTTCGAGTGGGTTTTTTCGTTTTGGGTCATGGTATAGGTCAAGTGTAATTACGAGTTTTAGTGGGTTTTCATGTTAGTATAATTTTTCCGCCTACTTAGTTCGGTTACGAATTCTATTTTTCAAACTCTCAGGCTCTAATACCTTACAATGTTCGCCGTAACATAGTATCAGCTGTTCTAATTCAAAGTTGGGTAACACCTCACTAGTGACCTTAGCACTTCTATGCCCTTGGATTCACAAGGATTTTCTTTCTCCTGGAAGGATGCTGAAAGAAAATCAAAATGACTACAACAGAAAGAAGCTAATTTCCGAAAAGGGTATTCGAAAAAAAGCATTCTATACCCTAAGCAATTGGTATCATGAGAAGTAATCAACAAGATATATTGACCTAATCAATGAGTTTGCTTAATCATAATCTGAAAATTTTTGGTACATAGTGTAAGTGATAATTTGCTTGATCTGCCAAATTCAACACTCTATCTGAACCAGAATGACGGAATGACATCTGTAGCCACTGTAGTGAAGAATGTGATGAAATATTAAATATTTTGAATTCTGACCGTGTTTTTGAGTAATTTATCATGCCATATTGTTGCTAGCAAGCTAGTTTTGGAATAATTGAAATTAGAAAATCAGACTTTTTTATATGGTTACTAAAACGAACACATTAATAATTATCATTACCTTTTTAGTTTCGGTGAGTCTTTGCGGATGTCAAACCGAAACAAAGGATTCAACACCTTGGGTGGATTTGTTTGATGGTGAAACCCTGAATGGGTGGACCAAAATTGGCGGTGAAGCCAACTATAAAGCAGCCGATGGGGCGATCGTTGGGACAACAATGATGAACACGCCTAATACTTTTTTGAGATCAGATAAATTGTATGGAGATTTTATATTAGAGTTAGAATACAAGGTTGACCCATCCATGAACTCTGGAATCCAAATACGAAGTAACAGTTTTGATCATTATCAGAATGGTCGGGTGCATGGCTATCAGGTGGAAATCGATCCGTCGGATAGAGCCTGGAGTGCAGGTATTTATGATGAGGCAAGAAGAGGCTGGTTAAACACCATGGATAACAACCCTGAAGCTCAAAAGGCCTTTAAACAAAATGAGTGGAACCACTACCGAATAGAAGCCATTGCTGACACCATCAAAACGTGGATAAATGGCGTGCCTGCGGCATACCTTATCGATGATAAGACAGCTACAGGCTTTATCGGTTTGCAGGTTCATAGTATCAGTAACGAGGATCAGGAAGGTAAGCCAATCATGTGGCGAGAAGTGAAAATCCTTACGGAGAATCTTGATAAGTACATGACTAAATTTCCTCTAAAACCAGTAATAACAAAGAATAACTTGACCATCGACGAGACTAAAAAAGGATGGAAACTGCTTTGGGATGGAAAAACAACCGAAGGCTGGCGGGGAGCCAAGTTGGATGAGTTCCCTGAAAAGGGCTGGGTGATTGAAGATGGCGTATTGTCTGTGCTTTCCTCAGGCGGAGCAGAGTCCAGGGCAGGCGGCGACATTGTAACCGAGGAATTATTTGGTGACTTTGAGTTGAAGGTAGACTTTAAGCTTACTCCTGGCGCCAACAGTGGGATCAAATATTACGTGGATACCGAGATTAATAAAGGACCAGGTTCTTCCATTGGTTTAGAGTATCAAATCCTTGACGATGAACTGCATCCGGATGCCAAATTGGGTAATCATGAAGGGAGCAGAACAGTATCGTCTCTTTATGACCTGATACAGGCTGATGTCAATAAACCAATCAAGCCAATCGGAGAATGGAATACCGCGCACATCAAATCAATTGACAACCATATTGAGCATTGGCTCAATGGCGTGAAGGTGTTGGAGTATGAACGCAAGAGCGAGGAATACAGGAAGTTGGTGTCTGAAAGCAAGTATGTAAAGTGGAAGGACTT
This sequence comes from Marinoscillum sp., assembly GCA_024305105.1. Taxonomy (GTDB): domain Bacteria; phylum Bacteroidota; class Bacteroidia; order Cytophagales; family Cyclobacteriaceae; genus Marinoscillum. Next base: position 37,241 of record JAMWZA010000022.1, on the reverse strand, counting down.
TGGTGAACTCGATAAAGGTCAAATCCTGCTACAAGATCATGGAGATATGGTATCCTTCAAAAACATAAAAATTCGTCCAATAAATAAAAATACAGCTGAGTAATTATGAGAAAAGACAGAAGAAATTTTATGATCAAAGCTACCGCTGGTGCAGCTGGTATAGGTCTTACGAGCCAGCTCAGTGCGATGAGCGCAAAGAGTTACTCCAAAATAATCGGTGCCAATAACCGCATTCATGTGGCACTACAGGGACTGGGACGAAGATTTCCTGCATATAAAGATGCCATCGCTGATAAGAATAATAACGTAGAACTCACTTATCTCTGTGATGTAATGAAAAGCCAGCGGGAAAGAGCTGCTGCTATGTTTGCGGAGGTAACGAGTGATAAACCAAAGTTGGAAAATGATATTCGTAAAGTAATAAACGATAAAAAAGTAGATGCCATCTTCATGGCTACTCCAGACCACTGGCATGCCCCTGGAGCGTGTATGGCCATGCAAGCTGGTAAGCACGTGTATTTGGAAAAACCTTGTAGCCATAACCCACGCGAAGGTGAGCTACTGGTTGCTTATCAAAAAAAGTATGATAAGGTAGTACAAATGGGCAATCAGCAACGTTCGTCTCCGCAATCACAGGAAATCATTAAAGAGATTCATGAAGGGATTTTGGGAGATGTTTATCAGGCAGTCGCATTTTACATCAATAGCCGGGGGGCTGTTCCAGGCCAAACACAGACAAGCCCACCAGAGGGACTTGATTGGGAACTGTTTCAGGGACCTGCACCGAGACGGCCATACACCGATAATACCTGGGATTATAATTGGCACTGGTACGGCTGGGACTATGGTACAGCTGAGACTGGCAACAATGCCACTCACGAACTGGATATTGCTCGATGGGCGCTACAGGTGAAGTATCCGGAACGTGTAGAAGTAAATGCGGGCAAATATCAGTACAAAGATGATGGATGGGAAATGTATGACACCATGGAGGCTACATTCAAGTTTGCAGGAAACAAGTTGATCAAATGGGACGGTTATAGTAGAAATGGTTATAGTAAATACGGAGCTGGTCGTGGTACCATCATTTATGGATCTAAAGGGTCTGTTTTCGTTGACAGAGATGGTTATAAACTCTACGGTTTAAAAGGAGAACTCATTAAGGAAAATCTTTCTTCGGGTACTGAGTCAGGTACAGCACTCGGTGGTGGTGGAGACATGTCTACCATGCACTCGAGGAATTTCTTTAATGCCATTCGAGGTAAGGCAGAATTGACCTCACCAATCGATGAAGGAGCAATTAGCCAGATGTTGACTCACTATGCCAACATTGCTTACAGAATTGATGATGCTTATGAAGTTGATGAAAATACCGGGCGAATTTTTAACCGGGAGGCAATGAAACTATGGTCCAGAACTTATGAGCCAGGCTGGGAGATTAAGCCAGTTTAGGGGTTTATAGGTGTTTAAAAAGTTAGAACCGATCACCTTTGACACAACTAGTCGAAGGTGATTTTTCTGTTTTATAGCCGATAGTGAGTTTTTTCAACAGCGCTGGAATGACCCTGCGATTGGGATAAGGTAAGCGATAGTCAAAGTTGAAGTTGCGCACACGTGTGCGTACTTGTTTAATTAAGTTTTAGAGGCTTTTCTAAATAGATTCTTTTAAATATGCTTTGAAGTGAAAGTTATGAAACAGAAGCAGGTAATTAAAATTGATCATAGGGATAATGTTTGGGTGGCACTAACCGAACTGCCTGTAGGGACTATGGAACACGATGGAGTGTCTCTGGAAGTGAAAGAGATCATTCCTCAAAAGCATAAGGTGCTTTTGGAGGATCTATCCAAAGGCGATCAGATAATTATGTACGGTGTGCCTGTTGGTATTGTACAGGAAGATCTGTTAGCAGGGTCATTACTTACCATTGAAAATACGAAACATTTTGCAGCGCCTTTGAGCCTGGAAAATCGTCAGCAATACCAATGGGATAGCCCATCGGTTAGTAAATGGAAGGATCGTACGTTTAATGGCTATCAGCGTTCATCGGGTAAGGTTGGTACGGCCAATTATTGGTTGTTTGTACCATTGGTTTTCTGTGAAAATCGTAACCTGAAAGTCATAGAGGAGGCACTGATAAAGCAACTGGGATATTACAAACCGAACAAATATGAAAGTTTGGTGAGTGAGCACCTGTCTGGGCAGGTTACGCAAACCACTTATACCACCATACAGGTATTTGAGAATGTGGATGGTATTCGGTTTTTGTATCACCATGGCGGTTGTGGGGGTACGAGGCAAGATGCAGAAACACTGTTGAGACTCTTAGCAGGGTATGTGCATCACCCCAATGTAGCAGGAGCTACAGTCCTGAGCCTGGGATGTCAGCATGCGCAGGCAGACTGGTTTAAATCAGTGCAAAATGAGCTGTATCCCACTAGTGAAAAACCTGTTCTGTATTTCGAACAGCAACAGATGGCCTCAGAAGAAGAACTTATCTCTTCAGCCATCGCAGATACTTTGGAAGCGCTCAAGGAAGCAAACAAGGTAGAACGACAGCCAGCGTCTTTGGACAAGCTGGTCGTAGGTTTAGAGTGTGGAGGCTCGGATGGATTTTCTGGTATATCGGCCAATCCGGTATTGGGGAGAGTGTCCGACCTTTTAGTGTCGCTTAAAGCATCGACAATTTTAAGTGAATTTCCAGAGCTCAACGGGGTAGAACAAAACATCATAGACCGGTGTGACACGACTGAGCTGGCAGAGAAATTTGTGCGCATTCAAAGAGCTTATGAAACGCATGCTCAAGCAGTAGGAAGTGGTTTTGATATGAATCCTTCGCCTGGTAACATCAAAGATGGGTTGATCACTGATGCTATAAAATCAGCTGGAGCAGCCAAAAAAGGTGGAGCCGCACGTATTTCGGATATTCTGGACTATACAGAGCCGGTAACCAAATCCGGTTTGAATTTGCTTTGTACTCCGGGTAATGATGTAGAGTCAACAACGGGTCTTGCGGGTTCTGGAGCCAATATTATTCTTTTTACCACCGGTCTTGGTACACCTACAGGTAATCCTGTAGCACCTGTGATAAAGGTAGCTAGTAACAGCGCTTTGGCAAACAGGATGAGCGATATCATCGATGTGAATACGGGTGGTGTGATTGATGGATCTAAAACCATTGAGGAAGCTGGTGATGAATTGTTAGACAAAATCATAGCGGTAGCCAGTGGAGAGCGAACAAAAGCTATGCAATTAGAACAAAATGATTTTATACCCTGGAAAAGAGGAGTGTCATTATGAAAAATAAGTTTGATTTAACAGGTAAAATAGCCGTAGTTACCGGAGGTGGTAGTGGAATAGGTAAAGCAATAGCCATCACACTTTCTCAGCAAGGAGCCACGTCCATAATATTAGACCTTAGTCTGGAAGCTGCCAATGCAGTGGTGCAGGAAATAGAAGAAGCCGGAAGAAAGGCCGAAGCTTATGCATGTGACGTTGCGGATCACGATCATGTAAGTAAGGTGTTTACTGAAGCGCTGGGAGAGCGTTCTCTCGATCTTTTGATAAACAATGCCGGGATATCTCATATAGGTAATATTCTCAATACCTCGGCTGAGGATTTGGATAGAATCTACAGTGTAAACATCAAAGGAGTCTTCAATACACTAAAGGCTGGTGTGGAAGCAATGAAATCCAAAGGGGGCTCTATTGTGAATATTTCGTCTATAGCGGCTCATGTTGGACTCTCTGATCGGTTTGCTTATTCTACGAGCAAAGGGGCCGTGCATGCCATGACCATGTCTGTGGCTAAGGACTGTATAAGTTTCGGTATTCGGTGCAATAGCATTTCACCAGGAAGAGTACATACGCCTTTTGTTGACGGGTTTCTGGCTAAAAATTATCCTGGGAACGAAAAGGAAATGTTTGAGACATTATCAAAAACTCAGCCTATAGGTCGCATGGGGAAACCAGAAGAAATGGCTGACCTGGTGCTCTATCTGTGTTCAGAAGAAGCTTCTTTCATAACAGGAAGTGATTTCAGCATTGATGGCGGGTTTTTGACTTTAAATACATAATTGAAAATAGTGATATGAAATTAATACGATTTGGAGAGCCTGGCTCAGAAAAACCAGGTGTAGAAGTAGATGGAGTAAGGTATGATGTGAGCAACATCGTTACTGAATACAATGAAGATTTTTTTGCTACAGGCGGATTGGAGAAACTGAGTAAAGACTTTGATGCATCTCAAGCTGCTGTTGTAGATCAGTCCGTTAGACTGGCTGAGCCGGTCAAACGCCCGGGAAAGATTATTTGCATTGGGTTAAACTACCGCAAGCACGCTGAGGAAAGTGGTATGGCAGTTCCTAAAGAACCGGTTGTTTTCTTTAAGGCTACTTCTTCCATCGTAGGGCCTAATGATACAATTGTTATCCCCAAAAACAGTAAAAAGACGGACTGGGAAGTAGAGCTAGGAGTGGTGATCGGAAAACGTGCCAACTATGTGAGTGAAGAAGATGCTTTGGACTATGTGGCTGGATACGTACTTCACAATGATGTAAGTGAGCGTGAGTTTCAGCTAGAACGTGGAGGTCAGTGGGTAAAAGGTAAAAGTTGTGATACGTTCGCTCCTTTGGGACCATATATGGTAACAAAAGATGAGGTAGCAAATCCAAATAATTTGAATTTGTGGTTGACCCTAAACGGCAAAAAATTGCAGGACGGCAACACAGATGACTTCATCTTCAACGTACAGGAAGTGATCTCTTACTTGTCTCAGTACATGAGCCTGATGCCTGGTGATATCATTTCTACAGGTACGCCAGAGGGTGTTGGTTTTGGATTTAAACCACCATTTTATCTCAAAGATGGTGATGTGATTGAACTGGGCATTGAAGGTCTTGGTCAGGCGCGTCAGGAAGTAGTGGCGTATAAGGGATGAAAATAGACTCACATCAGCATTTTTGGCATTACAATCCGATAAAAGGAGCGTGGATCACTGATGACATGAAGGTGATTCGACGAAATTTCCTGCCTCCGGATTTGGAGCCGATACTGAAGGAGCAAAATTTTGATGGTTGTGTGGCTGTACAAGCCGATCAATCCGAGAATGAGAATTGGTTTTTGTTAAACCTGGCAAAAGCAAACCCCTGGATTAAAGGAGTAGTCGGTTGGCTGGACCTCAAAGCAGGTGATTTGGAAAGTCGATTGGAAGAATGCCAGAAGCACGATCAGTTTAAAGGAATTCGACATATTATTCAGGCTGAGCCTGATGGATTTATGACTGATCCAGAGTTTATCAAAGGAGTGTCAATGGTTGGGTCCAAAGGCCTGACCTATGACATTCTTACCACTGAGAATCAACTGGAAGAGGTGGTGGGCTTTGTAAAAGTGCTGCCAGAAATGAAACTGGTTCTGGACCACATTAGCAAACCAGATATTGCTGCCTCATCTTTTGATCATTGGGCCACGCACATGAAACTGCTAGCTCAATTTGAGCAGGTGCATGTAAAGCTCTCGGGCATGGTAACTGAAGCTAATTGGGACACCTGGAAAACAGAAGATCTAAAACCATATGTGGACTTCTGCCTGGAGTATTTTGGTCCTCAGCGACTCATGTTTGGCTCTGACTGGCCGGTTTGTCTGGTTGCCGGACAATATGATCAGGTGGTTGAGGCATTGAAAAGCATTTTTTCAGAACTCAGTGAAACAGAACAAAATGCCATTTTCGGTGAGACCGCTTGTGAATTTTATAAACTGTAAGAAACTATGGATTTACATCTAAAAGACAAAGTAGTAATAGTAACAGGTGGTGCCAAAGGCATCGGAGAGGCGATCGTGCTTGGTCTGGTTCAGGAGGGCGCCATTGCTGTCATCGTGGGACGAGCTTCCGCTGCCTCGGCAGACCTTAAATCGCGCATCGACAAGGAGGGTGGCCGGTCTCATGTGATCAATACCGAGTTGGGGAAAAGTGATGTCTGCAAAGCGATAGTCGCGGAAGTGGTGGAACAATTTGGTAGAATAGACGGAGTGGTTAATAATGCTGGGGTCAATGATGGCGTAGGTCTGGTTAATGGAAGTCCTGAAAAATTCAAGGAGTCGGTTACATTTAACCTCACGCACTATTATGATCTGGTGCATTACGCCTTTCCATACCTAAAAGAGTCTAAAGGCTCCATTGTAAACGTTAGCTCAAAGACCGCACTTACCGGACAAGGCAATACATCTGGGTATGCTGCGAGCAAAGGCGCCCAGCTGTCATTGACAAGAGAATGGGCCGTGGAACTGGCACAGTACGGAATTCGTGTGAATGCGATTGTACCTGCTGAAGTAATGACTCCTCAGTACGAAAACTGGATCAAAACCCTGGGAAATCCAGAAGAGAAACTCGAGTCTATCACTTCAAAAATCCCATTGGAGAAACGCATGACTACATCTGAAGAGATTGCAGCTATGAGCGTATTTCTATTATCAGACCGTAGCTCACATACCACTGGTCAGTGGCTTTTTGTGGATGGGGGTTATGTACACCTCGATCGTGCTATGCTATAAATTAAACCTTGAAACCTTAAATGATGAAAAACATACCCGTGGTACCCAAGCAGTTGGTATTCCCATTTATCCTCATTACTTCACTCTTTGCACTTTGGGGATTTGCTAATGCAGTAACTGATCCGATGGTATCGGCTTTTAAAAAAGTGCTGGAACTGGACAACTTACAAGCATCTCTGGTCCAGTTAGCTTTTTATGGTGGGTATTTCACCATGGCACTGCCCGCTGCACTGTTTATTAGAAAGTACTCTTACAAGGTAGGAATCTTAATTGGATTGTCTTTATACGCTACGGGAGCTTTATTATTCTATCCTGCGGCTATTTCTGAGAGCTTTACATTTTTCCTGTTGGGTTTGTACATACTCACTTTTGGTTTGGCTTTTCTGGAAACCACTGCCAATCCCTACATACTCTCCATGGGAAATGCTCGCACCGCTACCCAACGACTTAATCTAGCACAAGCTTTCAACCCATTGGGATTAATCGGTGGTTTGGTTGTAGCCCAGCAATTCGTTTTGAAAAGACTAAAATCAGATGATGTGGTCTTTTCAGAGCTTCCAGAAATGGAAAAGGCAGCCATAACTACAGCAGACCTTATGGTCATTCGAGATCCTTATGTTGTTCTTGGGTTATCAGTTATAGCCGTATTGGTATTGATAGTTGTCAACAAAATGCCCAAAGGAAAAGAGGAAGAAATGCACAGTCCCCTTAGTGAGGTCTTTAAATCATTAATTAGGAAACCGGTGTATATCGAGGGAGTTATTACCCAGGCATTTTATGTCGGAGCGCAGATCATGTGCTGGACTTATATTTACCAATATGCTGAAGCTATCGGATTGCCAGCTGATGAGGCTGGTACTTATCAGTTCTTTGCCTTTATTTCTTTTTTCTTAGGCCGGTTCATCTGTACATTTTTGCTGAAGTATGTGGACTCAGGAAAGCTGCTTATGGGGCTATCTGTTCTTGCGGTTGGGTTTACTTTGGGCACTATGTTTATTACAGGCCTGATAGGGTTGTATTGTCTTGTTGCTATCTCGTTTTGCATGTCTTTGATGTTTCCAACGATCTATGGAGTGGCTCTGGAAGGCTTAACTGAAGATGAATCCAAGATAGGAGCTGCAGGTTTGGTCATGGCGATCGTGGGTGGCGCATTGATGCCTGCATTACAAGGAATGGTCCTTGACTTGGGAGGTTCAGGCTACACTGATATTCAGGTATTAGGGGTGTCAGAAGTGAACTTTTCATTCATCCTGCCATTGGCGTGTTTCTTGGTTATTGCTCTTTACGGGCGTAGAGTAGCAGTTAAACATTCACATTTATGAATCGATTCGCATTAACCCTGAATCTTAAAAAAGATCCAGAACTCATTGATCAGTACATAGCACATCATCAGAAGGTGTGGCCTGAGATCATTGAGAGTATTAAAGAGTCTGGCATTCAGCAAATGGAAATTTATCAGGTAGACAGTCGCTTATTCATGATGATCGAGGCTGATGATACCTTCAGTTTTGAAGTTAAAGCAAAAAATGATGCGGCTAATGCCAAAGTGCAGGAATGGGAAACACTTATGGATCAGTACCAGGAGCGATTGCCTTTTGCGAAACCTGATGAAAAGTGGGTGTTAATGAATAAAATATTTGAATTATGAGCTACGATGCGCGCTACCCGGCTATTGAGGATTTAATCAAAAGAGCTAAAAAGAAAGTACCTCGTTTTGCCTTCGAATACCTGGACGGGGGTTGCAATGAAGACGTCAATTTGGTTCGTAATACTCAGGAAATACGAGATGTACAATTGATACCTCAGTATCTGACCAAGCATACCAAATCGGAAATGAAAACGGAATTGTTTGGGCATACCTATGATGCGCCATTTGGTATTGCTCCTGTCGGGCTTCAGGGGCTTATGTGGCCTAAGGCTCCAGAGATTTTGGCCAAGGCCGCTCACGAACACAATATTCCGTTTGTTCTCAGTACCGTTACGACCATGGACATAGAGCGCGCCAGTGAATTGACGGAAGGAAAGGCCTGGTTTCAGTTATACCATCCAGCTGATAATAAGCTTAGAGATGACATTTTAAGTCGTGCTGAAGATGCGGGATGTCCTGTGCTGGTGCTATTGTGTGACGTACCCACTTTTGGGTTTCGACCGAGAGATATTCGAAATGGACTGGCCATGCCTCCCAAAATGACTGTGAGCAACATGCTGCAGGTAATGGGGCGACCTGATTGGGCGCTCCGGACACTAATGAACGGACAGCCAAATTTTGCTACAATGAAGCCTTATATGCAAAAGGGTCTTGACCTGAAGCAACTCGGTAAATACATGGACCAGACCTTCTCAGGCAGACTTAATGAAGAAAAAATTGCTCCTATTCGGGATATGTGGAAAGGAAAAATAGTGCTGAAAGGAGTGGCTTGTGAAGCAGATGCCGAGAAAGCAGTCAAGCTAGGACTGGATGGGATTATCGTGTCTAATCATGGAGGAAGGCAACTGGACGCTGGTAATTCGACGATCAAACCTCTCAAATACATTGCTGAAAAATTTAGGGATAAGTTGACGGTCATGATGGACAGTGGTATTAGGTCCGGACCTGATATTGCCAGGAGTTTGGCCACTGGTGCTGACTTTACGTTTTTAGGGCGAACATTTATGTATAGTGTGGCGGCTCTAGGAAGCAAGGGTGGTGAACACGCCATTTCCCTTTTGAAGACTCAACTTCAGCAAGTGATGGAACAAGTGTGCTGCGAAAGAGTCGAAGACTTTCCCAAATTTTTGGATAAGGTAGAGTAATTGGCCTTAGAATAAATCAGTTCGGTCATTAAACCAGACTCCAAGTGTAGTCTGGTTTACAGCTCCTTTTTTAATCCAGCAGGTTCATTACAAAGTCTCTTGTTCGCTCAGCAGCAATGCAGAGGATTTCGATATTTACTTCATCGTATTCGCTGAATGCAGGCAGATCTAATCCATAAAAGCGAGAATTGATCTCTCTGCATTGGTTGAGTAACACGATAGGATCTTCTGAGATTCCATTCACACCATAGTGGTCCAGATAGCTCAATAGAAATTTGCTTGTGGCTTGCCTTGCTTCCAGGCGAACCACTTGATGGTCGTCATGAATGGAGCTTTTCGCACTGGTCAGAAATTCTTCTCCCAGCTCAAAATCGTAGTTTATAGATAAGGTTTCCATGGTGTGTAGGTATTGGTTACTACTAATGTACAGCCCATTTGCTCTGAATAATACAAGGTTTGTCAGTGTTTTTATTGACTTACGTCAAGCGATAGGAGTTCAAGGACTAAATGGGAACGCTTCCAATTAAGTATTGCCAACCGCTAATGCACCTTTCCGGATGATCTTCTTACTTTCCGGTCCTTTGGTCGCATGACCATCGTCATCAAGCCAAACAATCGCCCCGGTAGGGCATCGCTGGATAGCCTTGTCAGACCTTATGTCCTTACTGTAATCGATGATAGGAATGTTGTTTTGGATGGAGATAACCCCGGGGGCATCCATCGCACACTTACCACATGCCGTACATCCAACCTGGCAATCTTCGAGCACCTCATCACCTTTTTCAAGGTTTTTGCAAGCCACCCATAGCCGGTTGCTAACTGGTTGGATAGAAAAGAGGTCTTTGGGACAAGTTTCTACACAATCACCGCAAGCGGTACATTTATCCACATCTACTTCAGGTAACCCAAAAGCGTTCATTTGGATGGCATCAAAGTCACATACTACTTCACAATCACCCAATCCAAGGCAGCCCCAAAAGCATCCTTTGCCGCCCCCGGATACCAAGGAGGCAGCCTTACAACTTTGGTTTCCTTTGTATTCTGCTCGGTTTCGAGCTACGTTAATTCCCCCGGCACAGGCGAGCCTGGCTACTTCTTTCTCCTCATTACCCAGGGCCACTCCCAGGTAGTTGGCAATTTTGCTTTGTCCTGCTTCACTACTCACCGTACACTTTCCTGGCAACACCTGCCCTGAGACCAGTGCTTCCGCAAAAGGCCTGCACCCCGGATATCCGCAGGCCCCACAATTAGCGTGTGGTAGCATATCGTCAACCTGGTCGATGCGGGGGTCTTCATAGACATATAGCTTTCTGTTGGCCACCATAAGCATGATGGCCAGCACCAATGTCAACCCGCCAAGAGTGCCTAATGCAATGAGTATGGTCATAATTAATAGATGATTTCAGCCCATTTTTTGCCTGCCATGAGTTCTGCTTTTCGTAAGAGCCAGGCTTCATTAGATTTCATAATGGTGGAAAAGGCCTTGTCTAAGAGTTCTTTGACTTGTTCATAACCCGCCAGATAGATGTAGGTGTTGGTTTGATTCAGCATCTGCATTATCTCGCTAGTACGGTCCGTTAGAGCAGCTTCCAGGGCAATAGGGTCATTCATGTGAGGTCGAGGGCTTAGTGCTTCGATCGCTTCAAATGTTTCCTTGTCGTAGTAGTTTTTTAGATCGTCTTCCTTGTCATTCATGTAAAGAACCTCCAAACCACTTTTAGCCCCATAAAAAAGAAGGATTTTTCCATTCCAGTCCTTTTCATTTTTGTGCATATGTTTGATGAAGGCACGGAAAGGTGCAATTCCTGTACCCATACCTATGAGAATTAAATTGGCTGTTTTGTCTTTCGGGATTTCAAAAGGTAAACCATGTGGGCCGGTAAGCATGATTCGATCTCCTGGTTTTCGATCGCATAGGAAGTTGGAAGCGACACCCGGATACTGTTCTCCATTGAATTCATCAATATAGTTGCAGCGTTTGACCAACATTTTTAATGTTTGTTTGCCCTTCTTTTTATCTGGCAAGTCAGACACGCTGTACAACCGATGATGCATGGAAGTGCCAAACTCATTTTCGTAAGGAACAAGTACTCCAAAGCTTTGATCGACAGAGCAATCAAAGTTTGGCTCTTGTACCTCCAGCGTTAATTCCTTAATTTCTTCTGCCTCCACAGGAGTAAGGCGCTTGGTTCGTTTTACTGTAGCGTGAAACTGAGGATGTTTTTTAAGGTCTTCTAAATGTGACATGATGCGTTATATTAAGTTTTTTGAATCTTGTTGCGCTTTTCGGATGGTACAGGTACCGGAGCATGTGCAGTTACCACAACTGCTTCTGCCAGCTAGCGCGTCCTCATTGATCACAGCATCTGGAAAAACGAGCTTCCACAACCGCATGACTACTACCCATGCTAGCATGAGTGAGACAATGAGAAGTACCGATGTGATGAATGATGACATGTTATCCTCCTAATCCTGAAAATCCCATAAATGACAATGATAATATCCCTGCGATCAGAAGTGTGATCACGGTTCCTTTCACCACTTTTGGTGAATCTGCAAAATCTAATCGCTGCCTAATACCGGCCATGAGGACCAGCGCAAGCGTGAATCCGATACCCGCTCCTAAAGCATAAACCAGGCTTTCGATAAATCCATATCCTTTATTCGTTTGAAACAACGCGAGCCCCAGAATGGCACAGTTGGTGGTTATCAGCGGTAGGAAGATTCCCAAGGCCCGGAAGAGGGCAGGACTCATCTTTTTCACGAACATTTCTACCAGCTGCACAGTAGATGCAATTACGACGATGTAACTAATCAGTTGTAGGAAAGGTGCGTTGATGGCGATCAGCAATGCGTTGATGCCATAGGCACACATGGAGCTGATCAGCATGACGAACGTGACAGCTCCTCCCATTTTAGTAGCAGTGTCTAGCTTACCAGAAACACCTAGAAATGGACAGATACCCAGGAAGTATGCAAGCACGAAATTGCTGATTAAACTGGCATTGATGAAGATGTACCACAAAGACTCATTTTCCATGACTCCTCCTTTCCTTTAGAATATTGAATAAAAGCAACCAGAGCGCCAAAGTGAAAAACCCACCAGCTGGCAGGATCATCACGATCCATTCCTGAAAATTGTCTGAAAAGATGCTCATGCCGAATAAAGAACCATTTCCGAGCAACTCTCGAAGTGCACCAAGGCTGAACAAAGCCAGAACAAAACCGAGCCCCATTCCTAAAGCATCCAGTACAGAGGGTATGAAAGTGTTTTTGGACGCAAAGGCTTCTGCTCGACTGAGAATCAGGCAATTGACCACTATCAATGAGATAAAGGCTCCAAGACTTTTGTGAAGATCCACGCTGATGGCCTGAATGGCGTAATCGGTGATGGTCACAAATGTGGCGATAATCAGGATATAACTGGCGATTCGCACTTCTTTGGGAATGACGTTGCGCAGGAGTGATACTAAGATATTTGACATGACCAGCACGAAGGTTGTTGCAAAGCCCATGGCCAAGGCATTCTCTGCCGTGTTCGTCACCGCTAGTACCGGACACATACCCAACACCTGCACAAAGACAGGATTATCCTTCCAGATACCTTTGATAAACTCATTGGTGGAAGGACTCTCCGCCAGGGTGGTGAAGAAGCTTTTTTCCTTTGGGTCTTTGACTAGCTGGCTCATTGTTTGGGTTGGTTTTGAATGACGGATAGATTATCCTGGATGACCTGCAGTCGTTCATTGGCACTGGCGTTGATCATGGCTCCAATGGCCCGAGAGGATATAGTGGCTCCGGTGATTCCATCTACTTGCCATTCGTCCGTCTTTTCACCACTCTTGACGGTGATCACTTCATTTTTTAATCCGTCACCTGATTCGTTTAATTCAACATCCAGAGATTGGAAATTGGCCAAAAAGGATTCATCCTTCTCAATTTTGTCTCCTAAGCCCGGGGTTTCCTTACTTTCCAGTACGTAGAACCCAATGACCTTCTCATTTACAGGGTCGTATCCATACAATATTCGAATGATGTCGGCATAACCTCTACCAGAGGCTTCTACAGCTACCCCGGTGAACTCTCCGTTCGCATCATAGCCAGCGAAGATTGTTGCTGCGTTATCCGATGGTGTAGTGCTAATTGTTTGATCAGCGTTAATGTAAAATTGTTGGGTAGACGCTGTACCCGGTAATACGCTAAATACTGCTTGTTGAAGAGCCTCATCTTTCAGCTGGGCGATGCGATCGGCAGTGCCTTCATACGTCAACACAATCAAAAGCGCGCAGAGAGCCCCCAGTCCACCCATTACCTGTAGCATTTTACTTCCAGAGGTGTTGTTCTTAGGTATGTTATCCACAGTGCTCATGCTGTTTGTCTTTGTTTGGTGGTACCATACACTCTGTTCTGAGTAATTTTATCAATATGTGGAGAGACTGCATTCGCCAAAAGAATAGCATACATGACACCTTCAGGAAGTCCTCCCCAAATTCGGATGATCACAATGAGTAGCCCAATCAAAACTCCATAAATCACAACCCCTGTTGGTGTGAGTGGTGAGGCCACCATGTCGGTGGCCATGAACACTGCTCCCAGCATAAGGCCTCCTGAAAACATCATGAACGATGCTGTTGGATAGGTCTCAGGGTTGATCAAATGGAAGATGGCACTGAAGAGATACACCGTGCTCAGAATTGACACCGGGATCCTCCAATTTAACATATTTCGTGATGCGAGGTACAGTCCTCCAGCAAGGATTACAATGGCGCTGGTTTCTCCAGTTGAGCCGCCCACCATTCCAAATGCAAGCTCATAAGATCCAGTAAGCACCCCATCAAATTTGAATGCTGACAATGGCGTAGCACCAGAAACGGCATCATAGGTTGGTTTCATGAATGGCTGAGCCAGCAGAGAAGAGGAGACTCCAAAGAATCTGTCAGAAACAAAAGCGGCAGACCAGGTAGTAATGGCTACTGGGAAAGCGGCTTGTAGTACAGCACGCCCTACCAATGCGGGATTGAAGGAGTTGTTGCCTAAACCCCCAAATACATATTTCCCCAATCCAATGGCAATGACTCCACCCAGAAATGCCATCCACAATGGAAAAGCAGGAGGTAAGGTCATGCCAAGCAATAGACCGGTGATCACGGCCGACCAGTCTCCAACCGTAGTTGGTTTACCTGACCACATACATAAATAGTGCTCTGTGATTACTGCCGACAGGGTAGTGGTGGCTAGAAGGAACAATGCATCCCAGCCAAAGGCATAGACAGCATAACCTGCCACTGGGAGGAGGGCATATACCACGTTCTTCATGATGTCAACCGTAGTAATACCTTTCGTAAGGTGAGGAGAGGTGCTGATATGTAGCGTCTTGTTAAGCATGAGTTGGTTGTTTTTTGGCGGCACGCTTTCTGACAATAGACTTGGAAACTCTGAAATATTGAACCAATGGAATGTGCGATGGACATACATAGGAGCATGATCCGCATTCAAAACAATCCATCAGGTTGTATTCCTCAGCCATCAAGTCGTAGGATTCATTTTTTGCCAGAATTCCAAGTTTTGATGGGTTGAGTGATAGAGGGCAGGCATCCACACAAGCTGCACAGCGAATGCACGGATACTCTGGCTGGGTGGCTGTGACGTTCTTTTCAGCAAAGACCACCACACCTGATGTGCCTTTGGTGACGCTGATGTCCAGGTTGCTCACAGCTACTCCCATCATCGGACCGCCCATATAGACTTCTCGAATGGTACCTTCTACACCCACTTCTTCCAGAATGTAGCGTAAAGGTGTCCCGATAGGAATGAGGTAATTGCCTTTCTGTTTCACTCCAGGACCTGTGATGGTGATCACCCGCTCCTGAATGCCACGACCGTGCGGGAGTAGTCTCCCAATTTCAGCTGTGGTCGCGATATTGATTACGACTGCATTCACATCGATGGGCAATCCTCCGGATGGCACCTCCACGCCGAGCAAGCTTGTGATAAGCATTTTTTCAGCTCCTTGCGGGTATTTGACTGGGACTAATCTGACTTCCAATGGCAGGTCCACAGGAACTTTTGATTTTAAGAAGTCTGCTGCATCTCGCTTGTTAGCTTCAATTCCTAAAATGACGTTTTTGGCTCCTGTAGCTTTCATGACATATCGAATGCCTAGAAAGATATCTTCTGATTGCTCCAACATCACACGATGGTCGGTGGTGAGAAATGGTTCACACTCCACTCCATTGAGGATGAGCGTATCGCAATGCTTGCCATCAGGAATCTTTAATTTGACATGGGTAGGGAAGGCGGCGCCCCCTAGTCCAACTATTCCCGCATGTTGAATCCCCGATAGGATTTCTTCAGGGCTGCTCTCTAGTGAGACTTCCTCTCCTTCAATGACCTCTTGTCCAGCACCTTCCAGACTCTCCAAATAGATTCCTGGTACCATTTTTCCCGAAATCGTTGGGACATTGGCGATCTTCCTCACCCTCCCTGTGACGGGAGCATGTAGTGGTACGGACATGTAGCCATCAGCTTCAGCCAGGAGCTGTCCACGAAGTACTTCTTGCCCTTCGCGAACAATGATTTTAGAAGGCTTGCCAAGATGCTGTGCTGTAGGAAGGGTAACCACTGGAGCAAACGAGAATTGACGAATAGGTAAACTATTGGTTTCATCTTTATGCTCCGGTGGATGTATCCCGTGTTTAAACGTGTTCTTTACTTGACCAAACACCTCAATTGAACTTTTCTCCTCTAGCAATCAGTTTAGACTGGTCTTCTCCATTCTCTGCTGGTAAACCAGGGTGAATGACACCAGCTGTGCATTTTTCTGCAGCTTTGACCAGGTCTTCATAAGGCCCTCCATCAGGATCTTTGATGTAAGCCTTCTTATCATCGTTGTAGACGAAAATCTTCGAATTGATTTTAATGCATTCGTCACAGGAAGTGCACTCGTCAGTCTCCAACCATGGCTTCATGGCAGGAGTAGCCCCATTGCTTTCTTTTTCCGGGGAATTCTCTCCTGATGGTTCATCCATTACCAGTGTATCGAATTCGCCATCTCCTGCCAGCTTCATCAATCCCTGAGCGATTTTACTCACTACGTCTTTGCGGATTTTAGCTTCCACATTTTCCTGTGGCAACTCCACCTCTTTGACGCCAGCAAGGTCTTTGAGTAACAACCAGAAATCCCGGCGCTCTTCACAAGACTCTACAAGCGGTTTGGCCACCATCACTCTGGTAAGCTCCTGTTTGCGATCTACCGCCCAGATGAATGGGAATTTACCGATACGATCCTCTTCAGGTAAATCCAAAAAGTCTACCAATGGAACCATGTTGTCATTCCAGGTGTCTCTTGGAGCATTGCGGAAGTGTTTTCTAAACCGCGCTTCGGTTATGGCAAAGTCAGCGAAGGTCATGGTGACTTCCATGGATTTCTGTCGGCCATTCTCAGTGTACTTCAATTCGTACGTTGGCCACACATCTGTCAATGCCGGGTTACCACTTAGGTCTATCGCATCTTCAGTTTTAATTCCCTTTTCTGGGTTGTATCTGAAGATAGGATAGGCTCTGGACTCTACTGCAAGTTTTGCTTGATGAGCACCCAAATTATCAGCAACACCATGCTCTGGTTGACAGGTAGTATAAAGGTTGAATAGAGCAGGTCTTCGTGCCATCAACCCATCGATGAAGCCTTCAATCATGTGTGAAGTATTGGATAGGGCTCCCTGCATCACATACGTATTGCGGTGTGCCATGGCTATCAATCCAATTTCTTTTCGTGGCTCTGGTTTGCCTTTCCATACCTTTCCGTACTGAGCCATATCAGATATCTGACCGATAAACCCTGAGGTACACGCCTGACCACCGGTATTGGAGTACACCTGGGTGTCTACCACGATTACCTTGATCGGTTTACCTGAGGCCATTAATCTCGATAAGTTTTGGAAGCCGATATCATACATGGCTCCATCACCACCCAGAGAAACAACAGGAGGGCACAGGTGCCACTCTTCATCAGTAAACTGCTGCCAGGTAAAGTAGGTAAAAAAGCTATCATGCTCAGAGGGGTTATAAGTGCCGCTAAGTTCCATTTCTGCTTTGCGGATGGCTTTAAACCCATCAGCCATTTTGGACATGTGCCCTTCGAAGATACCCATCGCAATAGACGGACTGTCCTGGAATAGGTGGTTGGCCCATGGGAATGGGTAGGGGTTGAACGGATAAGTACTGCCCCATACACTGGTACAACCGGTAGAGTTGGTCATGCCCATGTTCGCTCTGCCTCGACCGGTTGTTCCGGTTTCATATTTATCCCTGAGGTTTTTGAGCTGAGCCAGAATCTGAGTTACCCTCCTTAGCCAGATCTGATCTATTGGTTCAGCACCAGTATCTGATTCTAGCTTACTGGTGATTTCTGCCATGGTTAAATCTTTATTAGCAGAAACAGATAGGATTTTGCTTATGGAGTCAGGGTCAGTTACTTTAACGCTTTGCAGCAACTGTGACTGAATGTGATTCTCAAGCTTGGCTATTAGCTCGTTGACTTTTTCTAAGTGCTTCTCAACACGTGGCTGCATAAGTGACTCAACCGTCGCAACAAATAAATGAACTACTGTTTTTTCACTACATCCAAGGCAGGCGCCATCTCCGCTGGCAAAGCTGTTGTAGGCGTCTTTATTGAGGAGGATGGTTTCTAATGGACCAATTTTTTCTTCCAAATCATCCACTCGGTTGTATTTTTGAGGAGTGTTGGGAAGGTCATTCCAGAAGTCCCAATCCTGACGTAAAGTAGCGACGGAACCTTCTGTTTGGATTACAGGCCTCAGTGCATCATCCTTACACACTTCGATACATTCATTACATCCCTTGCAAGTGTTAGGGTTGACGGTGATACTGAATAGACCACCACTACCTTTTTCTTTTTTCTCTCGGAGATGGTAATATGGTCGGGTTAAGGCAAAGTCAAACTGACCCAACTCTTCCCGGAACCAACCAAACTCCTGTGCAAATTGTGCATCAGGTTCGGATGCAATCATTTCATCAATGGCATCTTGAATCAAGTTGTTGACCGTAGCATCGCCTTTATCATCAAATTGTGCCCGTACCTGGCCCTCCATCTTGTGAATGGCCTTCGGTAGGTGCGAGAGGTCTGGGTGATTTCGTTTGACGCGCTTGACAACTGTATCCAACACATCCCCAAGATCACTTACCAGTCCTGGTATCGCTGTGTCGGGACATATGGTATAGCAGTCACCACATGCGGTACAATTATTTGGGATCCATTCCGGGTGCTCAAACCGAATACCTGTCATGTCTCGAAAAAGAGAGGTGCTGGCAGGAATTACACTCAGCCCAATGAATGGGTCGGTGATGTTGTCATTGCCCTTACCATCGAGGTAGAAGCTTCCTGTTTGTTCCCAGAATCGATGGATGTCGGTCAGTTCACTTGCGCTTTTTGGCAGCTCTTTAACCATTCTAGGAATAGGTAACAGTGCTTTTCCATTTGGTTTGATACGCTCAGTAGAAACCACTTTGTTTTTGATTTCTTTGACTTCATCAAAGCCTCTTCGTACCACGCGCATGTTGTCATCCACGACGCGCTGGCCTTTCGAGCCAAACTTGTGCTGAAGCTGATCTTCAATCGCTTTGAGGAGTGTTTCCTCGGTTAATCCAGCCGTTTTCATAAGTGGAGAGGCAGCAAAAAATGCTCCCTGGAAGGCGATTCCCTGCATTCTTAATTGAAGCTCAGGGTCTGTAGCCTCCTCACGTGCGATACTGAACCCATCCACATAATGGATGTGGATATCGTTATCGATGATGAGTTTCTGATAATGTTTCGGGATGTCTGCCCAAACATCTTCTGGCTTCTTCTTATCGCTTTGTATAATGAAGACGCCACCTTTTTTCAGTCCGGCTATGGCGTTGGTGTGTTTGAAGACATTCGGATCCGGAGATAGTACCACGTCCACAAAGTTGTATTCACAATTGACCTTTATAGGCTCTGGTGCTGCTACCAGATAATAGGTGGTCGGTTGTCCTTTTTTCTCTGATCCGTATTTCGGATTGGCTTTGATGTCATAGTCCAGTAGGTCAAAGAGCGTCATGGCCATGTTTTTACCCGTCGTAATCATTCCCCATCCACCGATGGAGTGAAAGCGAACCGTAATGGAGCCTTTAGGCATTAGGTTAGGGTTTTCTGAGCCTTTCAGGGCTAGGTCCTTCACTTTTGGGTAAGACTGCAGAATGTTTTCCTGGTGGACTCTTTGTTTCGGAGTAAAGGCCTTTTCTCGGATAAAATCTATGGAGAGGTAAAACTGCTTTTTGTGTTTACCATTTGGCAACATGTTCTCTACAGCTCCGATGATTCCTTCAGGTTGTAAATCACGGCTCCCCATCCCGAATGAACCCGAATAGATGGTGGGTACATCTTTTGGGCCGTAGGCTTCTAGCTCTGGGTAAGACAGATTTTTTTTATCTGCGCCATTTTCCAGAGCCTTGTTGATCACGGACCTGATCTCTCGAGTAATTGGTGCGTCGACCGCTAATGGTTGGTCGAGTCTTTCCAGTACCACAATTCCTTTTTTACCTTTCAATATTTTACTCAGTATGTCTGCCGGGAACGGACGGAACATCACCAGGTCTACAACACCTACTTTTAGGTTGCGAGTTTTGCGCAAGTAGTCTACCACCGCTTCTGAGCTCGGCACGACGCTTCCTTGCCCAACAATGAGGTAATCAGCATCATCGGCTTTGTACGTCATCACTCTGCCGTATTTGCGTCCAGTCAGCTTAGCGTATTCATCAAATGCCTGATCTGTAAGGCCTTGAATGTGGTCAAAGAAGAACGGACGCTGAGCAGCCACACTTTGCATGTAGGCGTCCTGATTTTGGACGATTCCGGCCATTACAGGATTGTCTACATCCCAGAGCTCCGGGATGCGGCGTCTGGTTTCTCCATAGATCATCCTTTGGGCTGGAGTAGGGGTTTCTATGATGTCATCAGGTCTGCCCAGGTATTCTTTAATGAGTTCACGTTCGGGTACATTTAGTGACTCGATAAGATGGGTTGTAAGGAAGCCATCCTGCGCAATAGCACCTGGAGTCAATGCCAGCTCTGCTATGCGGTGGGTGATGATGTTGAGATCTGCAACATGTTGTGCGTTTTTCGCAAACATCTGAAAGAATCCAGTGTCGTCAATGGCGTGGTAGTCGTCATGACCGGCGTGCACATTGAGGGTGGATTTGGTCATGGCTCGAGCACCAATATTGAGCACATAAGTAAGTCGCTTTCCGACAGCTGCGTAAAGCGACTCATGCATGTAGGCGATTCCTTGACCGGATGAGAAGTTGGACGCTCGCTGACCAGTCATAGATAAACCGGCTGTTACAGCTGCTGCTGCATGTTCACCTTCAGGTTCTATGAATATGAGCGGTTTGTCGGATATGTTTAAGTGGCCTTTCGCTGCTTCTTCTGCCCAGTATTCACCCATCTGTGTAGAGGGTGTAATAGGATAGGCACCGGCGGCATCAGATGATTCACGCTCACACATGATAGCGGCAGTATTGCCGTCCAGGGCCATTCGTTTACCTGGGTATTTGACTGTATTTAAGGAATCTTTCATATTGATTTTCTTTTTTTGATTCATCGTCCTTCCATCCGCTCTGAAAGGGACTACACTAGCTCACGAATAACCATCGATTTAGCAGATTCAGCTATAGCAACAAATTCTTTAGCAGCGGGTAGGCTTACCCAAACATCTTCGGATTTACCTACTTTAGTCAATGGTTCTACGTTGAGGTCAAAAAAGTTCTCATTGATCTCTCGGCATTGATTTAGGAGCACTTCCAGGTCAACAGAGATTGCATCTAATCCATTATGAGTCAGGTAACCAATGAGGAATTCACAGGTGGCCAGTTTCGCCTTTTGGTAGACCATGTAAGGAACCACATCTTCTTCAGGCCTGAAGAGTTCTTCCTGAGCAACACGCAGGAGGTCTTCTCCTTTTTCAAATGCTATATTGATTTTTAAATTTTCCATAATAGGGGAGGGTTTGATGGATAATATTTATTTGAAAATCAATTTATGCACTCTATTATTCGTAGCTAATGAAGATGGTCACAGACTATCGTGATTTATATCAGAACTAGCTTATGGCAAGAATCCGCTGTTGTTTTGGTGTATAACTTTTAGTTATTGAAAGGCCTAAAGTATTTGTTAATCAGGTTGTTGGTGGGTAATTGTAAAGTGTTAATCGAAGTTGTTTTTGTCTTTGCAGTCAGATGTTGAACATTTGACAAGAACAAATTCAAATTATTATGAAGCTCTTACTAACTGTCATTTTCGTTTTGATGAGTATGTTGTCGACTCAGGCACAATTCTTCTCAGGAAAGTTTGTGCCAGATCAGTCTGTTGATCAGTTTAGTTACCTCAAAGTCCATCATCACCACAACAAACAAGATAAATATCACGGCGATCTGGAGGTAAAAGTTTATACAGAATATGGCATGCTGTGGAAGACAGAAGCTACCATGCTTTCTGATGAAAAGGCAGCTCCGGTTGTATCTAAATTCGAAGGCGATGAGAACGTGCTAAGTGTCTATGAATTTAAGATCGCAATTGATGGCATAGAAGAAGATTATTTTTTACTTGGCTATAGAATGGCAAATGGTCACCCTGCATTTATCGCAGTGGAAGAAATCTTTGCAAGTGAAGCTGAGCTTAATCTGGTGGACCTTAAGTCGTTCCGATTGATGAAGCTTCATGACCTGGCAACTCTTGATCATTAACCACAGCTTTTCATTAGTGTGATTTCGTGCTTTCACGAATAATTAGCTCAGGATGTATGACAATTTTTTCATTGGTTAGTGGTTCCTCTTTTCGAATGAGTGACAGTAGTTTTTGGGCAGCGAGGTTTCCCATTTTCTCTCCCCCATGTTTTACTGAAGATAATTGAGGAGTCATGTAGGTGGCAATGGGCTCATCAGAAAAACCCATGACTGAAATATCCTCTGGTACATGCTTGCCCAGTCGGTGGAGGGTATTCACCGTATAGTTGGCAACATGATCATTAAAAACAAAAATACTGTCGATCGAAGGTTGAATATGAAACAACCCTGTCACAAAACGATCAATTGATGAGAGGTCTAATTCATAGTAATGAATCAAGTTTTCATCAATGTCTATTCCCGCATCTTTCAGTGCATCCATATAACCATATAGTCGATTGTTGCTGTTGTTCAGATTGATACTGGCAGTTATGTGAGCGATGTGTTTGTGACCTGTTTGTATTAAGTGATTGGTAGCTTCGTATGCGGCTTCATAGTCATTGGTAATCACCTTAGGCACGGAGAGAAAATTAGCCACCCGATCATAAAAAACTAGCGGAACTTCATGTTTCGTGAGTTGAACAAAATGATCAAAAGAGTCTGTTTTCATAGAAATAGCGGCCAGGACACCATCCACGCGATAACTCAGACATTTTTGTATGGATCGTACTTCTGTAGCCATTTGCTCACGAGAGTCAAAGAGCAATATACCATAGCCTGCGTTCGATAATACATCCTCTATGCCTTGCACAACGCGTGCAAAAAAGTGTATGCTCAAGTCTGGAACAATTACGCCAATAAGTCTGCTTTCCTGATTGCGAAATGAATTTGCAGTTCCGCTTACATGATAGCCCATATCCTTTGCCATATTCCTGACATGGTTTTTGGTTTTTTCACTGATTCTTGGGTGATCGTTCAGAGCTCTGGAGACCGTAGAGTGTGAAATACCCAGTTTGGAAGCGATTTCTTTTATAGTAGTGTATTTTGCCATAGGTGGAGGGAACACACGTGTGCATGGTAATTATAGACATAGTTAATGGAGATGTGAAGGTTCTTGGCGTATTTATGTCTTAATGTAAATCAAAGAGGTACAGGTACGTTGATAGCCCATTTCTTAATATTGAAAGTGCAAGGTGTTGATATAATGGAAGTGTTTGCTTAACACAAAAATAGGAGCTACAGAGGTTAACGCTATGATTGAGCTACAGCAAACTCTAAGTAGATGACTATTGAGGTGGCAGGGTAGGGATTTTTACGAATTTTCTAATTTATTCTTGGATAAGCTGATAATATGTACCATCTTCGAATATATTGTACAATCGATTGCACAAAATGAAACAACTGACATATTCGTTATTACTATTAGGATCGTTAACGTTCTCTTGCCAGCAGGTTCAGGAAACTAGTTCTCCAGATTTAGAGCCAGAGTTGAGCTCCCTTTACGATGGTTTGGAATTTGATATGCCCAGAATAGATGCTCCGGTTTTCCCTGAAAATGAGGTGAGTATTGCAGACTTTGGTGCTATACCTGATGGAGAAACCAAAAACACTGAAGCGATTGCCAAAGCGATTGATGAAGTGGTGTCGTTGGGAGGTGGTACGGTATTGATTCCAAGAGGTCTTTGGGTTACTGGTCCGATAACGCTAAAAAGCAATGTGAACTTAAAAGTAGATGATGGCGCATTACTAATTTTCACTAAAGATAAAGATGACTATCCATTGGTGTCTACAAGTTTTGAAGGGCTAGAGACCTATAGATGTCTATCTCCAATCAATGGAAATAACCTTGAAAATGTAGCGATTACCGGAGGTGGGACAATTGACGGTAATGGTGATGCCTGGCGAATGGTGAAGCGTGGTAAAATGACACAAGGGCAATGGGATAAACTGTTAAGAAGTGGTGGTATGGTGAGTGAGGATGGAAGTAAATGGTATCCTTCGGAAAGCTATAAAAGAGGAGCCGAATCCACTTCTGGTTTCTTTAACGTTCCTAAAACTACATCTAAGGCAGATTTTAAGGTCTTTAAGGATTTTCTAAGACCTGTAATGGTCAGTATTGTGAATTCTAAAAATGTGTTGCTGGATGGGCCCACTTTTCAAAACTCTCCCGCCTGGAATATCCATCCGCTCATGTGTGAAAACGTGATTATTAGAAATATAAATGTACGAAACCCATGGTATTCCCAAAATGGTGATGGGTTGGATTTGGAGTCGTGCAAAAATGCATTGATCTACAACAATACTTTTGATGTAGGTGATGATGCTATCTGTATCAAATCCGGCAAGAACGAAGATGGAAGAAAGCGCGGAATGCCTACTGAGAATGTCATCATTTCAAACAATATCGTTTATCATGGACATGGGGGTTTTGTAGTAGGCAGCGAGATGTCTGGTGGAGTCAAAAATATTCACGTATCCAAGTGTACATTTATTGGCACTGATACAGGGTTGCGATTTAAAAGTACCAGAGGTCGTGGCGGTGTTGTTGAGAGCATATACATTTCAGACATTGACATGATCAATATCCCCACAGAGCCTATACGTTTCAACCTGTTCTATGGAGGACAATCGCCAGTACTAGAAGAAGATCAGGATGCGCCAGAAATAGATGAAGAAGAAGTGCCTGTGACAGAGGAAACTCCTTCTTTCAAAGATGTCTACATCAGAAATGTAACCGCTGTTGGGTCAGGTCGTGCAGGGTATTTTCAAGGTCTACCAGAAATGAACCTTAAGAACATCAACCTTGAGAACATTTACCTGGAAGCGAAACAGGGTATCTCAATGATTGATGCTGATGGCGTCAGCTTTAAGGGGGTTCGTGTTGAAACTGAAAAAGGATATCCATATACGTTCTACAATACCCAAAACCTTTCACTAACAGCTCTAGAGGGCATTTCAGAAGAAGGTACTCTTCCAGTGAAAATACTGGGTAAGAAATCATCCAGAGTTGAAGAGACGGGTATGTCAACTGATCAAATAGCAATAGGGGATCAAGTGCCGGAAGGAGCTGTAACCAATAAATAGTATGGGTTGTACTAAACTGATTTCTTTTCTTGTATTGGGGTTGGGGTGTATGGCCTTAGGAGCTTATCAAGCTGAGTCACCTACGATCTACCTCATAGGAGACTCTACCTGTGCAGATAAAAGTGTGGATTCCTATCCTGAAACCGGTTGGGGTACACCTTTCAAATATTTCTTTGATGGAGTGCCTGTGGAAAATCATGCGAAAAACGGACGCAGTACCAAGTCTTTCTTGGAGGAAGGTCTATGGGAAAAGGTGAAAGAGCGTTTGAAACCCAATGATTATGTGTTCATTCAGTTTGGGCATAATGATGAGGTTCCAACCAAGGTTGGGCGATATACCACTCCAGAAGAGTATCGAAATAACCTATCCAGATACATTCAAGAAACCAGAGGTCATGGCAGCTTTCCTGTTTTATTGACTCCAGTAACCAGACGTTCATTTGAAGAAGGAAAGCTTAAAAATACGCATGAGCAATACGCACAATTGGTTCGAGATGTAGCTAACGAACTAAATGTGCCTTTGATAGACATGACAAAAAAATCCATGGACTTGGTGGAATCCTGGGGTGAGGAAAAGAGTGAACTACTCTATTTGCACCTGGAGCAAGGTGAACATCCTAACTATCCAAATGGAAGCGAAGACAACACGCACTTCAATGAATTAGGTGCACGAAAAATGGCCCAACTAGTGTTGGAAGGTATTCGCAGCTCCGATATGAAATTAAAGAGCTTCATTGTAAACCAATCAAAATGAGACAAGCCGCTGCAAAACGTACTTGGTGCCTATTAGTTGTTCTAATTTTGTTGGGTTGTCAGCCTGAATCAAAAATGTTGACCATTTACTTAATTGGTGACTCTACCATGGCAGATTATTCGGACAACTACGATCCTGGTAAGGACTACATGAAAACGCGATATCCCGTTACTGGATGGGGGCAAGTATTACAACAATGCTTTGATTCGGAAGACTTAAATCAATTTGCTTCATTGTTTCAGGTGGATTCAGTGATTGTAGATGATCGTGCACGTGGTGGGCGCAGTACCAGAACCTTCTTTCAGGAGGGAAGATGGCGATCGGTCTATAATGGCCTTCAGCCAGGAGATCTGGTACTCATGCAATTTGGACATAATGACGCTGCGGAAAATAAAACCGAACGTTATGTCGACATTGAAGGGTATAAGGAGTTTTTGAGGCTTTACGTCAACCAGTCACGTGATAAGGGAGCGATTCCAATCATCCTGACCCCTGTTGCACGAAACTATCCATGGAAAGAGGGTCATCTGGAAAATGTTCATGGTGAGTATCCGGCTGCCGCGAAAGCAGTGTCTGATGAAATGGAAACATTGTTCATTGATTTAAACCAGTTATCCATGGATGCCTTTTCTGTAAAGGGCCGTTCGTATGTTACTGAAAAGTATTTTATGAACCTCGACTCTGGGAAGTACGAGGCATATCCGAACGGACAAAGTGATAATACGCACTTTCAACCGGAAGGAGCTCAGGTAGTAGCTTGCCTGGTATGTGAAGAACTTAAAACATTACAGAAATGAGGTTATTGATGACTGTTTTGACCTTCATCATGCTTTCGTTTTCATGCGAAGCGCAATCTTCTGTTGAAGCGCAAAAATATGACATTGTCGTGGCTGCCGATGGTACTCAGGACTTTGTTAGCGTGCAGGAAGCTATTAATGCGGTGCCGCATTTTCGAAAGGAGCGGACATACATTTTCATTAAATCTGGTGTATATAAGGAAAAACTGTTGCTTCCATCTACAAAAACGAATGTCAGCTTCATTGGCCAGGAACTTGCATCTACAGTACTCACATATGACGATTATGCAAGTAAAAAGAATCATTTCGGTGATGAAATGGGAACCTCTGGTTCATCCTCTTTTTTTGTTTATGGAGATGGGTTTCAGGCAACGAACATTACGTTTGAGAACAGTTCTGGGCCAGTAGGCCAGGCAGTTACTGTACGCATAGATGGCGATAGGGTTAAGTTTACTAATTGCCGATTTCTGGGAAATCAGGATACCTTATACCCGCATGCTAGGGGTAGTAGACAGTACTACAAAGGTTGTTATATAGAGGGTACTGTGGACTTCATCTTTGGCTGGTCCACAGCGTTATTCGAAGACTGTGAAATCTTCTGTAAGCGCTCAGCTTATATCACCGCAGCTTCCACAGATGAGTCTGCAAAGTATGGTTTTGTGTTTAAGAGTTGTAGAATTACAGGTACAGCTGAGCCTTTCAGTATGTATCTTGGCAGGCCTTGGCGTCCTTTCGCCAAAACCGTATTTATGAATTGTGATCTGGGCGACCTTATTCGGCCGGAAGGGTGGCATAATTGGGGTTCTGAAGAGAAAGAAAAAACAGCTTATTATGCTGAATATCGGAATAAAGGAGAGAGTTACTTACCAGATGACAGAGTAGGTTGGAGTAAACAGTTGACTGATGATCAAGCAGCTAATTATACGTTGGAAAAAATCTTTGGAGATTGGAATCCAAACGAATAATGACCGACCTAAGTGATAAATACCCCATTGTTCGATTTATAAGATTGGTTTTTTTAAAACCTTTGAATCCTGAAAAACACCTAATAAAGGCGATCTTACAATTTAGTTATTGAAATCTTTAAACATGGATTCAATAGTGTTCAGTGTGTAAAACCCATGTCTGATTTTATTAACAAGTGCTGGATCGCTGCGTAGATACTGAGTGAAAAATAGCTTGAATGCTTCATCATTCGAATGGATAATAGGGATTTTCGGGTTGACAGTTTTATTGTAGTTGATTACTTCTCCGCCTGTTCCGGGTATGTACACATTGTCCATGGGTTCCACCAGGTATTTGGCGTTAGCATCGAGCGCATTAAAGTGGCGTTCGTTTCTTTTTTTGAAGTAGTACTTCCCATTGGATTCTGGCGAATAGTATGCAGTTATTTTTCCTGTAGTGATCTCTCTGGCAAAGAAGGAACTGTCCGGCAACAGGGGTCTAAATGAGTGATAAGTGTCACCATTTTTCATGTAGCCAAGAATGTCATTTGCTTTAAACTTTTCTGTTTTATTACCTATGATCGCAAGAACAAATTGATAGTTATTGCTTCGCTCAACTCTTCGTTTCTTGGCAATAATCATATTACAGTGTATGGTATCATCTTCATTGAGAATGATGGACCCGAGTGTTGTTTTTTGGCCAAATAGTAAGGATGATGGAATAAGCGCTATTATGAGAATAAGGGATTTCATTGGAGTTAGATCAAAATTTGCATTAAAATTAAAACACCCCGCACTAATCAGTACTGGGTGTGATTCTAAAACCAAGTAAATAGGGCCTGCTGGAAAATACTTCTGTTAACGTAACTGCATAACTTTCATTGTGATGATGTATTTAGGTCCTGCTGACAAACCACTATTTTAAGTTGAGTTGATTGATCAGATGCTCAAAACAGCGTTTTTGATTCAATACTTTTTCAGCAGGCCCTAATAGTTAATTACTCTTCCATAAGTATGGCAGCCATAATGAACGGACCTACACCCTTGGGATCATTGTCTCTAATAATTTCGTTAATATAATACTCGTAAGTCCCGTCTCTGTATGGATCTCCGCCTAAACCTGCCACACCACAAACCTGTGTAAGACTGATTGTGCCATCCTCATTGTATTTAATGAATTCCTTTAAGGTGCCCTGATAGCCTCTTTCCGCTACAGCCTGGTATGATGGGTCTATATACCCATTTTTGAGTGCTTTTGCCAGAAAGTAGACAAACATGCTGGAGCAGGAGGCTTCCAGGTAGTTACCTTCTTGCTTACCCTTGTCGAGTACCTGATACCATACACCAGTTTTTGGGTCTTGATATTCTTTTATCCCAACTGCCACTTTTTGAGCAATGGAGATAAGCTGATCTCTTCCCGGGTGATCAGTGGGGAAATAATCTAAAGCATCCACTATAGCCATGGCGAACCAGCCCATGGCTCGTCCCCAAAACTCTGGTGAAAGACCGGTTTCCGGATCCGCCCACTTTTGAGATTTGCTCTCGTCCCATCCGTGGGAGTAGAGGTGCTTCTCTTTACTGTAAGCGTATTTGTCAATTAGCTCAAATTGTTTTGTAACATCATCAAAAAGCTTC
This sequence comes from Marinoscillum sp., assembly GCA_024305105.1. GTDB lineage: Bacteria > Bacteroidota > Bacteroidia > Cytophagales > Cyclobacteriaceae > Marinoscillum. The sequence continues at coordinate 7,928 of JAMWZA010000022.1, read as the reverse complement.
GGCTCATCATATTTTCTTGCATACTGTGCGAGAAACGGACTACCCATATAGAGGCCATCCAGCCACATCTGATGTTCGTATCGTTTTTTATGCCAAAACCCACCCTCAGTAGTACGTGGGTGTTCCCGCATTTGATCACGAAGTGTCTGGATGGCTATTTCATATTCAGGTTTTGGTTCAATTTGATTGAGCAAGATCAGATACTTTCCAGGATTGATTCGGTCAATGTTATAGTCGGTTTGCTTATAAGTAAGGATTTTTCCATCATCTGTAATCATGGAGTCCATATAGGCTTTGCCATAATTCAGAAAGCGATCTTCACCTGTCTCTTCCCAAACTTTGTAAAAGGATAAGAGGATCAATCCATTGGTGTATTCCCATTTTGGTTTGTCTCTAAAATCCAGTAGCCGTGGATCGGGATTTCGCTTCATTTCTGAGTCTGCCATCTGTACGTAGATAGGCTCATTGCTCGTTCTTTTTTGATTGTGACCTGTTTTACTGCTGCAGGCATTGATTAACGCAATAGCAATGATTAATAGGGATGTTTGTTTCATCATTTTTGTGACAGGATTAGGTTTAGAGTGATACGCCGCGTTTCCAGGGTATAAAATCAAATTGCTCCAGATCCATTGCCTTCGAGGTTTTCCGGCCACTTGCTACCTCGATGATATGATCCAAAATTTCAGTGCCCATTTGTTCAATGGTTTTTTCTCCTCGAATAACACCTCCAGTATCTATGTCAATTATATCGGACATTTTCTCAGCGAGCTTACTGTTGGAGCTAACTTTCAAAACAGGAGTTACCGGATTGCCCGTAGGCGTTCCCAATCCAGTGGTAAACAAAATGATATTGGCTCCAGACCCGGCAAGGCCTGTGGTAGACTCCACGTCATTACCTGGTGTGCAGAGGAGGTTCAGTCCAGGATTGTTAGCATACTCCGTATAGTCTAAAACATCCTGAACGGGGGAGGTGCCACCTTTTTTGGCAGCGCCAGCGGATTTCATGGCATCAGTAATCAGGCCATCTTTGATGTTGCCAGGTGATGGGTTCATGTCAAAACCCGATCCAGCATCCACCGCAGCTTTTTCATACTGTCGCATGATTCTAACAAACTTCTCTGCATGACTTGAGTTATCCATTCTGTTGATTAATTCTTGCTCTACACCACAGAGTTCTGGAAATTCTGAAAGAATCGCCTTGCCACCCAGTGCAACAACTAAATCGCTCGTGTAGCCAATTGATGGATTAGCAGAAATACCTGAAAACCCATCCGATCCGCCGCATTCCAGACCAATGGTTAACTTGCTTAATGGAGCAGGTTTTCTGGTTTGTTGATTGGCTTCCACTACAGCCATAAAGGTCTTTGTTATAGCCGCTTTTACCAGGTCTTTTTCAGTTCCCATTTCCTGTTGATCGAGAATGATCACAGGCTTAGCCATATTGGGATTGATGGAATTCAAGGCATCCGTAAACATCTTGATCTGAGCATTTTGACACCCCAGACTCAAGACGGTGGCACCAGCTACATTCGGATTGTTTATATAGCCAGACAGTAACCGACAGAGTGTTTCAGCATCTTGCCGAATACCACCACAGCCACCCTGATGAGTGAGAAAGCGAATCCCATCTATATTTTCGAATATCCGACGCTCAGTTTTGGGTTCTACAGCCGTTTCAATTGAAATCTCAAATGGATCTCCCAATTGTCCAGACTCATATTTGGAAACCAGATTTTCTACCAAACCGACATACGGGTCTTGTTTTTCGAAACCTAGGGCCTTGTAAAATGCTTTTTTGATGGTTTCAATGTTTCGATTTTCGCAGAATACAAGGGGAAATACCAGCCAGTAATTGCCTGTGCCCACCTGACCATCTTTTCGATGATAGCCGTCGAAAGTCAAGTTTTTCCATTTTGAGACATCTGGTGATTTCCAGCGATACTCGCTGTTCTTATTGGTGCTATACGACTCGGCTTTATGTCCAAGATTACCCGTAGTGATGGCCTCACCTTTTTTGATGGCCTCTTTTGCAATGCCAACTACTACACCATACATGTGTACTTCATCTTCTGGACTGAAGTTTTTTAGAGCGAATTTATGCTTCGCTGTGATGTTGTTCAGCAATTCTATTTCCTGTTCATTTACAGTAACCTTCGATCCTTTGGTCAGGTCAGTTAATGCCACTGCCGCATCATCTGTAATGTTGATTGTGAGTGCGTGTTGCATGAGTCTATATATTGTGGATGGCCTCTTTCATGGACGAAGAGGTGATGTGTTCAAAATGTTCAACAATTAGGTCTGCTAGCCCATCAATTTGAGTTAGATCCTCATCCCAAAGTTCGCTATTGGATAGTGCCTTTGTCACCAGGTCATTCGTTGGGAGCACTTTTATGGAATTGAAAAAGTCAAGATTGCTTTGATCATCTTTTAAGTCAAACTCTCCAGTGGTATATAACTGCAGTAGGCAAGCCAATGAAAAAGTCATCACTTTTGGTAATTCATCTTTTTGAAATATGTAGTCTTTGAAAGTTGGGAGGACTCTTACCTTAAACTTCGAAATCGAATTCAATGAAATGCTGATTAGTTCATGGCGAATAAAGGGGTTCTGAAACCGGTTAATGACCGCATCTGCAAAATCCTTGGGGTCTTCACCAGGGATTTGTATCGTAGGGACGATTTCGTTATAAATCAAATCATGAATCAACTTACCAGTTTGCTCATGATCTATCGTTTCACTTACGGTTTCCAATCCATAAAGAAGCCCGATTGGAACCATTGAAGTGTGCGCACCATTCAGAATACGTACTTTTTGGGTTCTATAGGGGGTGATGTCGTCAACAAACTTGACATTAAGTCCAAGTTTGTGCGCAGGGAATAATTCTTTGACTTTATCTACTGTTTGGATGACAAAAAGGTGAAATGTTTCTGATTTTACCACCAACTTATCAGGTTCTCCTATGCGCTTTAGTAGTGTTTCTATTTCATCTTTGGGATATCCAGGAACGATACGATCCACCAAAGTATTTGCAAACGAACATGAAGTGTCAACCCAACCCAGGAATTCACTTCCAAGGTTCCAAAGGTTGATGTATTGAAGAACGCATTCCTTCAGCTTTGTGCCATTTTGCTCTATTAATTCACAAGGAATGACGTCAAGACCTTTATCACTATCTCCACTAAAGTAATCGAATCGTTTCTTTAAAAGCTGGGTTAGCTTTCCCGGGTATGTTTTGGCTAATTCACCTTCACCAGGCTTGTCATTCTTATCAAAAGCTATTCCTGCTTCGGTTGTGTTCGAAAATACCAATTGAGCTACTGGCCCTTTGGCTAATTCAAAGTATTCATCAATTTCTACATATGGATTAATGGCCTTGGATATACAAGTGATTTTACGTATTTCGTCTACTTTTTGCCCGTTTTCTAAACCTTGACGGACATGATGGTAGTTGTGGTTTTGTTCAGAGAGCAACTTTACTAGCCCCTGTTCCAATGGCTGGACAACAGCTACACTTCCGTTGAATTGGCCATCCTCGTTTAATATATCTATCATCCAGTCAACAAAGGCTCTTAAGAAGTTGCCTTCACCAAATTGGATCACCCTTACAGGCATGGTTTTCTTTGTCATTTGTCATTCATTTATAGGTACTTAATTGACTCGATAGAAGTGAATGTAATCATTTATGCGTAAACGATTGCGCAATTTTAATGAAAATTTATAAGAAGGGGTTGAAGATTTATTTTTCAAACTTCTGATTTTCCAATACTGAGCTTTTGGGAAGAAGCTCTGGTAACGAGTTCTGGATTTAAAAGAACCTTTCTGGCAATGGAGTTTTTGCCCTCAAGCTGTTCTAAAAAGACCTGAGCAGCCGTTTTACCCATGTCTTTACTTTTTTGATCTACAGAGGTCATGGTGGGTTCCAGGTATTGGGTAAATGGGTCATTTCCAAAACCAACTATACCTACTTCTTCGGGAACCTTGTAGTTGTTTTCTGTTAACCATTTCATGGCACCCAGAGCTGAGAAATCTGAGCAGGAGCAGATTGCATCCGGTGGTGATTGTAGAGACATCAGCTTTTTAGTAACAGCTTTGCCTTCTTCAACTTCACTTGGTACCTCTATTACATATTCTTCGAGGATCGGTAAGTTGCTGTCTCGCATAGCCGCTTGATATCCTCTAAATCGCTCTCTGAAGATGCTTACTTTTTTATTGCCTGAAAAGAAGGCGATCCGTTTGTATCCGTTTTCAACTAAGTGTTTGACGGAGGTGTAGGCGCCTTGAAAGTCATCAATAGCTACTGAAGAAGTATTGATAGCTTCAGTAGTTCTGTCAAATAAGACAAGTGGTTTGTCCTTGTTCATTACCTTTTGGAGGTGTTCAAATTTGTTGGTTTCTCTGGATATGGAAATGATGATGCCGGCAACCTGAGCCGACATGAGTGCATTTACGTCCTCTATTTCATTTTCCAGTTTTTCGTATGATTGACAGATTATTACGTTATATCCTGATTTTTTTACTTCTTCCTCAATACCCCGTATCACCGATGAAAAGAAAATTCGATCAGCATAAGGGACAATGATTCCAATGATTTTGGAATGTCCTCTTCTCAATGATGCGGCCATCGAGTTAGGTTCATAACCCAATTTTCGGGCCATTTTGATCACCTTCTTTCTTGTTTCTTCGCTGATTCTTGGGTTATTGTTTAATGCACGGGAGACAGTGGATGCGGTTGTGTTGAGCGCTTTGGCTATCTCATGGATGGTCGTTTTTTTGCCTTTCAATGTTCTCTTTGTTTGTGCAACGTTGCGAAAGTAAACTACATTTCGCACTATTTAATGAATGTATTATTCATTCTGTCTTTACTCCACAAACTCGAATTGACGAATCCGTGCAAGTGGAAAGATTAAACTCGAATAGAAAATACCAATTATAATGGTTCATAAGGTTGAATATAGTAAAAATATGCGTAAACGATTGCATGAAGAGGCTGGTTGGTGTAAATTTCAGATTTGAGATAGCTATTTTAGTTGATTTCTCATTTACATCTCCTTAAATCTCATGTATGAAAAATTCAAAATTCACAGTCATATTACTTCTTTTAGTCGTTTCATGTGTTTCTCCAGAAATTCGGAGAATCACTATTTCCAATACCTCCAATCAACATCTGAGACAGGTTGTTTCAATACCATTGGAAGGAGATCTGGCCAACACAAATCAGGTGTTTGAAGGAAAGGAAACCATTCCTTCAGATTTTATAGACAAGGATGGAGATGGTAATTCGGAAAGTGTTTTGGTTTTAATTGACTTGCCTGCAGGTGAAACAACTACATTGGCCCTGGAAAAAGTAGCCGAACCAGAATACAATAAGATGACTCAGGCTGAACTCTCGATTAAAACAGGGGGTGAATGGGGAGAGATAGAGTATGAAGGCGGAGGTTTTGAAAATGTTACCTTTTTAAGGGTGCCGGAACAGCATACGGATCACACATATTTTATCAGATACGAAGGCCCTGGCTGGGAGTCTGACCAGATGGCTTATCGGTTTTATCTTGATTGGAGAAATGGCGTGGATGTATTTGGTAAACTAACTCCGGAAATGGTTTTACAGGATGTTGGCCTGGATGGTTTTGACTCCTATCATGAGCTAAGTGATTGGGGAATGGACCTGCTCAAAGTAGGCTCTACCCTTGGAGGAGGGTCGATTGGTCGGTTTATTAATGATACATTGTACCGCTTTAAGGATGTTGACTCTGTTACATGTGAGATTGTTCGTGATGGTTACCTGACTTCTGCAATAAAAACTACTTATTACAATTGGAGTGATGGTGGGAGCTCTACGGATTTAATCTCATCTATTGGGATTGAGGCGGGATCTGCCCTTACCGAGCATCAGTTATCTTTTGGTACTTCAATCAAAGGATTCTGCACTGGGTTGGTGGAAAATGAAGGCGAGCAATACCTTAATGAAGTAATGGGAGACTACCGTGTTTTAGCCACTTATGGGGATTATAGTCTTAACAATGATCAAATGGGGTTGGCCTTGCTAGTACCCAAGTCCTCAATCAAAGAAGTAGTGGATGGTGCGGGTAGCCATGTTGTGTTATTTGAGCCATCTGAAAAAGTGAGTTACTATTTTATAGCTGTGTGGGAAAAAGGAACCAATCCTGTTCAGTCAATGACCGAGTTTAAGGAGTTACTTCAGTTAGAAGTTGCGAATTTAAGTTTTCCTCTTCAATATGATTTTAAATAGACTAAATCAGGGGGTCCAGTCGTTAAAGATCTTACTCATAGTATAATCAGATGCTTGTAGCTTGGTAAGTTGATGGGACCATTGCACTCTCTTTTTACCAGCTCCTCTACCGGTGGAACCATACTCCCCATAAAATGCGGTCATCTCTTTCTCACGAGATCCCCAATTATCCCAGCCGGAGGGAACGATGTGTTCACCTAGTTCACAATTGATGAATACCGTTTTAGCATAACTGCGCCATGGGCGCCCCAGATACACTTTGGTGACACCTTCGTTAATTTTGGTGAGTTTACAATCAATAAATGTTAGTCCGTAGGGTTGAGTTTTAGGCGTGGAGGCTGCAGTAATATACGAGTTGGACTTACTGATGATGTTACATGATGAAAATACGACGGTTGCTTCCCCAAAAATAAAATCAGTAGTTCCTGAAATGTTACAGTTTTGGAAGTATTGGCGGGAGCCTTCTCCAGCCATATAAAGTGTGTCTTGATTTCCATTAATCGTGCAATTTTCAACCTGAATTCGGTCTCCTTCGAGGTGTAGCGCAATAGCTTGACCAACAGCACCTGCTTCATTTTCTATGGTCAGGTTTTGTATAGAAACATCATTTGCCTGTACTTTTAACGTATAGGTATGAAAAGTGCTATTTCTCCCCAGATTCATTTTCTTAAAGTGATCACCCCATCGAATGATGGTGCTATCCTTATGTTCTCCTTTTAATGTGAGGTTATTATTCCAGGAGTATATCATGACTTTTTCACGGTAGATACCTTTCTTAATGAAAATGGTAATGTGCTTTTCTGGAAAGGCTTTTGTGGCATTTAAGGCAGCTTGAATGGATAAGAAATCACCATTTCCTTCCTTGTCTACCACGATTTCTGTAGCATATTGGCCAAATCCCGTTAGACGAATCAGGATAAGTAGAAAGATAAGAATTAGTTGTTTCATTTGTTCAGGGGGGTTACTCTAAACCAGTCATAAAGTGCATAGCCACTCATACCGGTTTCTTTTCTTTTTAATGCGTATAATCCACTTTTAGCACCTACCCACTTTCCTTCTCGAGCTGTGAAATCTTTTCCTATGGTTTGAAATCTATCTCCGTCTTTACTGTAAAGGAACGTAGTTACTCCTTCTTTACGCGTTTCGGATCTCAGTAAGATAATCGGATCTGAAAATTTCACTTGTTCAATGACTGTTTCAGGGATGTTTTTTTCCGCGTCTAAGCAGACTCTCTGTTCCAATACAAACCCACCATCTTTTTTCTTCACGACAAGTGAGGCGTAATCTATTCCATAGATTAATAAGCCTGTTTCTTCTTCTGTCTTAAGGTTAGAGACATCTAATTTGACCGTATTTCTAAACTCAGGAGCAGGAAACTTCTGGAACATAAGGTTAGGTTGCATCCAAAGATTGGTGGCAAGGTCAGGGGAAGGTTTGGTGTTCAGTCGGAGGTTTCCTGCGCTAGATGTGAGGTTATACCACCCAGGTTGAGGGTTGGCATTCCATTGCCATTGTAAACCCAGTTCTGGTGAATTGAACTCGTCCGAATCAACTGGATTTTGGATTTGAGAATTAGGTAAATCAGGTTTTTTGTAAGTAATGACAGGCTCGCCCGTTCCATCACCATCTTCATCAATTCCCATTACGGGCCAGTCATTTATCCACTCTACAGGTTGTAGG
>JAMWZA010000219.1 GCA_024305105.1 Marinoscillum sp. | reverse complement strand
TTTTAGTACTTTAGTGTTAGTTATGTAATTAATTATGAATCAACAGATTATAAGTATGAAAAGAATTGTCGCACTTTCAGTATTTGTTTTATTTGTTGCAGTAGGATTCAACGCCAATGCACAGCTCTCCAAAAAAGAGAAAAAAGAGTGGAAGAAAAGAATTAAAGCTTTGGAACCAGAGCAATTCAAAACACTCGTAGAAGAAAACAAATCGTTAAAAAGTCAAACGGCCAGTTTGAAGAATGAACTAGCTGGAGTAGATGACAAAATAGCTGATAAAGATGATCAGATTTCATCTCTGCAACGTCAGGTATCATCATTAAGAGATGAGTTAGCTGAAGCTAACTCTAAACCAAAGCAACCTGTCAATGTGGATCAGGGTGGCGGCATCAATGAGCAAGTTGGTGTGGTATTTAAAGTACAGATTGGTGCTTACAACAAAAAAGACCTCAGCAAGTACGGTGATAAAGCCAAGAACTTCTCTCAGGAATCTGATAATGGTTTGAATAAATTCACCGTTGGTGCTTTCAGAGATTATTGGGAAGCTGATACATTCAAAAAGTATTTGAGAGAAATGGGTGTGAAAGATGCTTTCATCGTTTCTTACAAAGATGGTCAGCGAGTAGACATCAAAGAAGTACTAGAAGGAGTGACAAAATCATAAATAGATATACGCTGATCAAGCACAAAAACCCTTCGGCATGCCGAGGGGTTTTTTGTTTGTATTAATTTTGCGAGCTCATTTATACATATGACTCACTACAAGACCAAAGAGGAAATTGAAATAATGCGTGAAAGCGCACTGGTTGTATCCAGAACACTCGGACTGATGGCTGAAAAAATTCAGCCAGGAATCACTCCTTTAGAACTGGACAAAATAGCGGAAGAATTTATCCGCGATCAGGGAGCCGAGCCTGGATTTTTGGGTCTTTATGATTATCCTAATACCATTATCACCTCCGTAAATGAGCAGGTGGTTCATGGCATACCTACTAATCGCCCGCTACAGGAAGGTGATATCGTAGGACTCGACTGTGGGGCTTTCAAAAACGGATACTACGGAGATCATGCCTATACTTTTGCGGTGGGTGAAATCTCTGAAGACGTACAGCAGCTACTTCGAGTCACTAAAGACAGCCTCTATAAAGGCATCGAACAGACTGTAGCTGGAAATAGACTTGGAGATATTGGCTATGCGATTCAGACCTACACAGAAGGTTTTGGATATGGAGTAGTACGAGAGCTTGTGGGCCATGGGCTAGGGAAGAAAATGCATGAAGGCCCTGAGGTGCCCAACTATGGCAAGAGAGGGCGCGGGTCGAAACTTAAAGAAGGATTGGTCATAGCAATTGAGCCTATGATCAATATGGGCACAAGACGTGTTGTTCAGCTATCTGATGGTTGGACCATTGTCACTGCTGATAAAAAGCCGTCTGCTCACTTCGAACATGATGTGGCAATTGTCGATGGAAAGCCAGAGATTCTCTCTACGTATAAATACATTGAAGAAGCATTAGCTAAAACGGGAGGCTTTATCAGCTAGTCAGGTTTAGCCCCACATGCCCGATGGCACTATTTCCATCACGTGTCCATCGGGATCTTCAAAGTAAAACGACTCAAAACCCCCTGGCCAATCTTGCTCATGGGTTATGGTGATTCCAGATTTTATTACTTCTTGTTTAATTGTGGTGTATTCCTCGGCTTTCACTTCAAAAGCAATGTGTTGCTTACCAGAGGCGTAGTGAGGTGGTAGTTGCTCTTTTTTTCGAGTCGCTTCAGCGTTGAAACACAACAAGACTGAGGTGCCCGTACGAAAAAACACATGCCGATCGGCAACATGAGAAAGTAGTGGCATTTTTAATAATCCGTGATAGAACGCTTCTGTCTTTTCTAAATCATTTACATAAAGGCATGTCTCTTTTATTTGGGTAAAATCCATGACATTTTTGTTTAATTAAAGATATCCCTAAAACTAAGGCTTAACTTTGCGCGGTGTCTACTATAAGTAAGAAGTTCTCGCACGTACTCATGCGCTTCCTCGTTTGGCGATTGAAGCATATTAGCGACAATAATTTCCTGCTTATCGTGGCGAGCTTAGCAGGTCTTACAGCCGGATTAGCAGCAGTAACGTTAAAAACTACGGTCCATTACGTTCAGCATCTGCTTCAGCAAAACCTGGACCTCACAAAAATCAACTACCTGTACATTGTTTATCCCGCCATTGGGATCATGCTAACCATCCTGGTTAGAAAGTTTGTACTCAAAGACACTCCCGGTCATGGTATTACCAGAATACTCCGGGCGATATCCAAAAACTCCAGCCGCATTCGTAAAAGATACATGTTTAGCAACATGATTAAAAGTGCGATTACCGTCGGATTTGGAGGGTCAGTAGGACTGGAGGCCCCAATCGTGGTGACGGGTTCGGCTATTGGGTCGAACTTTGGCCAGTTTGTCCACCTCGACTACAAGAAAAGAACCTTACTTATAGGCTGTGGTGCTGCAGGAGCTATCTCGGCGATATTTAACTCACCAATCGCGGGCGTAATTTTTGCTATAGAGGTGATCCTGACAGAAGTCAAAATCAGTAAATTCATCCCGATTTTGATCGCTTCGGTTAGTGGTCAGATTATTTCCATCATTCTACTGGGCGAAGATGTCCTTTTCTCTTTCAAAATTGTTGACAGCTTCAAGGCTTCCGACACCGGTTATTACATTCTGCTAGGCATCATATCGGGTCTGGCCTCCCTGTACTTTACTCGTGTGACCTATCGGGCAGAAGGCTTTATTGACAACATCCGCAATATGTATGGGAGAGCAGCAGTAGGTGGTCTTGCCCTAGCATTAATCATATTTATCTTCCCACCTATTTATGGTGAAGGATATGAATCGATCCTCTCACTATTGAAAGGCAATCACGAACAGTTTTTTAGTGGTAGCCTATTCTATTCTCGAACAGAGCAGAATCTGGTTATTATTGGCGTTTTATTCCTGATCATACTGATCAAACCATTTGCCACTGCTATGACTATAGGAGCTGGGGGTAGTGGAGGAGTGTTTGCCCCATCTCTATTTATGGGTGGAGTCGTTGGGTTCTTGTTTACGAAAGTTGTGGAAGTGATCCATCCAACAGGAAATATAAGCTCGAGCAATTTTACCCTCGTTGGTATGTGTGGAGTAATGAGTGGCGTTCTGCACGCTCCTCTAACGGCTATATTTCTGATTGCCGAAATTACTGGGGGTTACATGCTTTTCGTCCCATTGATGCTCGTCTCAGCCATCAGTTTTACGACGATTTCCTATTTTGAGAAGCACAGCATCTACACCAAAAAACTCATTGAAAAAGGAGACCTCATTCAGTACGATCGTGACAAGATTGTACTGAGCCTGATTGACTTGAAAAAAATCATCGAAAAGGACTTGCTTTCCATTCACCCAGACGCTCCATTACACAAGTTGGTAGATCTGGTAAAGATTAGCAAACGAAATATATTCCCTGTTATCAATGACCAGGGTGAACTGGAGGGAATTGTCACACTAGACGATATTCGTGAGATCATGTTTGACCGTGAAAAACAGGACGAATTGATCGTCAGGACCATCATGCAAAAGCCACCATCTCAGGTAAGCCCTCAGGAAAAAATGCAATCGGTGATGAATAAGTTTGAGTTAACACAAGCATGGAACTTACCTGTAATTGACAATGGCAAGTACCTGGGCTTTGTCTCCAAGTCGCGTATATTCAATGTATACCGTAAGAAGTTAATACGCCAAACAAAGGAATAATCGTCTACTGAACGCGTTCAGCGCATTTTTTAGAAAAATGGGTTCCATTAATATACGAATTGAGATATCCACATTGATTTGATTTAGGACAAGCACTGTAATTGTCTGATTTTCTGTACGTTATGGCGGTATTTTTGGCGCATGTGGATAAAGTGCATAAAATGTGCATAAATATTTTCTTAGCCTATTGTACCTAAATTTTACTTTTCGTAGGTTCTCAACCTCAAAAATCTACTGACATCATCCAGGCGTTTTACTCATAACAGGTGAAGCAACGAAAAAAGCAACACGCAGGCCTGTTTGATGTTATTGAATTATTAACACAAAAGCAGCGGATTCATTTATAATGACAAGTGTTTTATTGGAATAATGCAACTAGTAAATTAAGTAAACATTTCTATGCCACATTCGTATTTACATACATGCGCACAGTATTGGTTCTTAGCCTCTTATCCATTGCTTCACTTACAAACGCACAGGATATCGAGCTCATTTCTGTTGAATCACTTGATAGACTTATTGCAAAAAAAAGTGACAAAGTTCAAGTGTATAATTTTTGGGCTTCATGGTGTGGGCCATGTGTAAAAGAGATGCCCTATTTTGAAGAACTTAATAGTTCAAAATCTGCAGATGTAGTCTTTATAAGTTTGGACTTTCCAGAAGACATTCAAAAGGCACAGAAACTTATAACTAAAAAGAGTATCGAATCTGCTACGTATTTATTGAACTCTACCAATTACGACGACTACATCCCTAAAATAAGTGAGGCGTGGAGTGGCGCTATACCAGCGACATTGTTTATCTCGCCATCAGGAAAAAAATATTTCTACGAGAAAGCTTTCGAAAAAAGTGAGCTTTTGCAAGTAGTTGAAAACTTATCTTCTAAATGAGCAACCAAATGAAAAAGACGATTTTAGTAATCACGGGACTTTTAGTGACTGTTGCAGTACTGTTTGTAAATGCTACAGACGCAAATGTAAATGGCTATGACGTGGGAGATTATGCCAAGGACTTTTCGTTAAAGAACATTGACGGAAAGACTGTTTCTCTGGCAGACTACTCCTCAGCGAAAGGTTTCATCGTTATTTTCACCTGCAATACGTGTCCCTATGCTAAGGCGTATGAGCAACGAATCATTGAGTTGGACAAGAAATACGCAAGCAAAGGGTTTCCAGTAATTGCCATTAACCCAAATGACGTGAGCAAACAGCCAGACGATTCCATGGAGAAAATGGCCGAGCGAGCTAAAGACAAGGGCTATACCTTCCCTTACTTAAGAGACGATAGTCAGGAAATTACTAAAGCCTATGGAGCAACCAAAACTCCTCATGTATATCTCCTGAACAAAGAGGCATCTGACAAATACAAAGTTGAATACATAGGAGCTATAGATGACAGTCCAAGAGAAGCTTCTGATGCTAAGGAAAAGTATGTAGAAGATGCAATTGATGCGCTGCTATCCGGTAAAAAACCAGCCGTCACATCTAAAAGAGCTATTGGGTGCACCATTAAGTGGAAAGACGCATAAACCAAAAAAATTTTCAACCATTGAAAAGCAGCCTTAGAGCTGCTTTTTTTTGTTGAAGTACTTCCTATATATCGGTTTTCGGTATAGGAACTGTAAGTAAAGCGCCGGATACATCAAGAGATCGGTTAGACCAAACCCGGTCGAGAATTGGATATCGTCGATAATACTTGCTTCTCCATTAACCTCTCTGACAATATGTCGATGCTCCCACGTTTCCAAAAAGAAAGGTAGTTTGATTCCCCGATCTACAAAATACCATTCCTGATCAGACTCTCCATCATCAGTTATATCGCTGACCCAGTCTTGTTTGAACAGCATGAAATTGAGCTCCAGAGCAACCTTATCGCCTTTTTTACATCCATCAAACCGTTTTAGTTTTACTGGGGGAAAAGGCGGGTTAAGAGCAAGAAAAAGGTCTGATGTAAACCTTTCTTTTACTGCGGCTTTTGATTGCTTGACCAATGTACGAATCGTGATTTGCATATCAGGCAAACCTGCTTTAGCCATAATAGTTCTACAAAAACCCAAAGAAGCTCAACGGTTCAAAACTTGAAGCTGACAAACCGATTACTTTGTCTTTGTCCAGGCACCTAGAATAAATCCAGCTACACTCCACCCCACAGTTTGAAAGCCGCCTTGAATCCAGGCCAGTAAGTACGGTTCTCCAGAAAACATCCCATTTGACATTGCTGGCAAGAGATTAAATACAAATCCAAAAATCAATCCCAGAATTAATCCATTTACACCGGAGGATACGTTCATTCGGACAAATAACCACGCAATTAGATAAACCGGAGCTATGCTAGAGATCAGGTTTGTAATCCAAACACCAGCTCCTGGAGGATTTGCCTCAGCATCTTCCATGGTTAAGCCAACCATTTCCATCCAGGGCTCGCCAAACAGTGGGCCGTACCACAAAAATCCAAGGACAAACATCCAAACGACTGCCACGAGCACAGCCAGATGATTAATTTTTAAGTTGTTCATTTTAAGGTTTAGTTGATTTAATTAAAGATAATCAAAACCCAAATTATCACCTCATAAGGTCTTAGCCTCATTCCAATATGCATCCATTTCTTCCAGAGTCATATCCGATAATTCTTTCCCATCCTTTTTTGATTCAGACTCCAGATAATTAAATCGGTTGATGAACTTTTTATTTGTTCTCTCGAGGGCTTCTTCCGGGTTGATATCAATGAATCGAGAATAATTAATCAATGAGAAGAGTAAGTCACCGAACTCATTCTGAGCTTTTTCTTTATCGATTTTGGACTCGTCCTCTATGTTGAACTCTTGTTTGAACTCATTCATTTCCTCCTCTACCTTTTCCCAAACCTGTTCCTTTTTATCCCAGTCGAATCCGGCTCCTCGAGCCTTTTCCTGAATACGCATGGCCTTGACCATGGCTGGCAAGGATAATGGGACACCTCCCAAAACTGACTTATTGCCTTTCTCCTTCAACTTGATCTTTTCCCAGTTTTCCTTTACAGCCTGTTCGTCCTCCGCTTTAGTGTCTCCGTAGATGTGCGGATGCCTCCTTATCAATTTATCGCTAACTTCATTGAGCACATCAGACACATCAAAAGCCCCCTTTTCTGATCCAATCCTCGAGTAAAAAACCATATGAAGCATCAGGTCACCGAGTTCTTTCTTGACCTCCTCCAGATCATTTTCCAGAATAGCGTCACCCAACTCATAGGTCTCCTCAATTGTTAAGTGCCTCAAGGTCTCCATGGTCTGTTTTTTATCCCAAGGACAATTCTCACGGAGTTCATCCATGATGGTCAACAATCGATCAAAAGCATTTAGTTTAAGTGCCCTTTTCGGGTCCGGTTTTGTCAAATTTCTTGGCATAAGGAAATCATTCAGGATTTTGGTTTGTTAACAAACATGAATCAGGTGATAAGAATCAGTCGAAG
>JAMWZA010000218.1 GCA_024305105.1 Marinoscillum sp. | reverse complement strand
GAGACAGCGGCAAAGGCAGGTTTCATTACGATATGATCGAGTCGCGTAGATCGGGTCACGCTGACAGTTTTTGTGCTGTTTTTAAATCGAACTCAGGTTACTATAAATAGAGGGTACAGAGGTTCAAAGCAATTTGACACCCTTTAGAGAAGGGGGAAATCAAATTCATTTTGAACTTAACAAAGTAGTACTAAGTAAATGTCAACAATAGGATTTAATTTGAAGGCTTTAATCACATAAACCTTGATAACTAATGGCAGACATTAATGTAACCGTGACTGTGGACACGGCAGCAATCACACAACAAAACTTAGCGACTACTGTAGTCCTGACTGATGATCACGGAGACTCAGACGATACGCCTGGAGATAGCGAGACTTTTGATATTCACGCTACTGCGGGTCAGACCGTAGGGTTTACCATCGTAGCGAAAGATGGCACCACACCGGTTAGCTTGGTATCATTTGCGCAGGAAAGTGGGGTAGATGCTTTTTCACCATTGCCTTCATCTGATAATGGATTTGTTGGAACGGTTTCGTCTACTGTTACCGGAGCAGAGCAGTTCAATATCACTTTTACAGTGAATTCAGTTGAGTACACGTTGGATCCGAAGTTACAAACTGGTCAAAAGTGAGATTTCTTGTTTTTAAGAGAGGGCTTTTAGTCCTCTTCTTTTTATTTCATATTATTCCTCTTTTTGCTCAAAGACAAGGCTATGCTGATAGTTTAATTCAGGTATTAACGGACTATGAGGAAAGAGATTCAACTTACCTTCATTTATTGTGTGATATAGCTATGCTTTCTTCTTCTCCTGAAGAGAAGCTTCGTTTTGCATCTAAGCTCCAAAGCGAGGCTGAGAAGTTGAATGAATATTATTATTTGGTATCTGCATTCAAATATCAGGGTATAGCGTATCGACTTAATGGAGATTTGGAAGAAGCTTTTAGGAAATTGTTTCGAGGAGCTGAGATAGCAAATTTGAATAAGCAATTATCGCTACTTCCTGAATTGTATACCGAAATTTCTACATCATACACACAAAATGAGGATTCCAGAAATGCACTTTTATTCAATACCAAAGCCATAGAAGCACTTAGAAAAATTAATGATAACCAGACTTTAGCCATTACTCTTCTAAATACTGGTTATGATTACTATTTGATCAATTCTTTAGACACTGCCCTTTCCTACTACAATGAAGCAGAACCCATCTTTGAAGAAATTGGCCTGGAAATAGGAAAAGCTTACACCATTGGCAACCGGGCGTTGGTGTATTGGAAACAAGGCCAACCAGTACAAGCCATTGAAGACCTTAAATTAGCAATCACGATGCTGGAGCCGCTCGGTGACCAGTTTGGGATGGCGGATTATTACAATCAGCTGGGGAGTATCTATTTGGAACTGGATAACCATGAAAACGCATTAATCAATACGGAGAAGGGACTGGAATTGGCCTTGGCAGTCGATTTAAAGGAACAGATTCGTGATGCTTCCAAACTCCTGGCAGAACTCTATGATGAACGACAGGAATATGCAAAAGCTTTTGATTACCAATCACGGTTCATTGCCTACAAAGACAGCATACAGGATCAGGAAACCACAAGACGATTGGCAGATCTTCGCACAGAATTTGAAGTAGGACAGAAGGAAGCTGAGTTGGAAGTGATGTCTGCCGAGAAAAAGACCCAACAAATTCTATCCATTGGATTGGGCGTCTTTCTATTACTGACAGCTGTTTTTGCAGTAATTACCTATAGAAACTATACCACTAAGAATCGAATCAATAAACAATTAGAAATCCAGGCAGTAACACTTCACGAGCAAAAGCATGATCTCGAAGAACTGAACAAAACCAAAGACAAGTTCTTTTCCATTGTCTCTCACGATCTTCGTGGACCGATCACTTCCTTTTTTGGGATATCGCCACTGATTAAATCCTTCGTTAAGTCCAAAAAAACCGATGATTTGCTGGAAGTGGCGGAGGACATTGATAAATCAGTCCGTCAGCTCTCAGATTTACTGGATAACCTGCTCAGCTGGGCCACCCAACAGCAGACCCAAATCCCGTATCACCCGGAAGACCTGGACCTGAATCATGTAGCGAATCGCGTACAGCAAAATTTGCAAAACGTGGCGCAGAGCAAGTCCATTGAGCTTTTAGTGGACGTTCCGGCAGGAGTACGTGCACATGCTGATCGCAATACTACCGAAACGATCATTCGAAATCTGACGTCAAATGCGCTGAAGTTTACGCCAAGGGAAGGTAAGGTGACCATCTCAGCTTCGCAAGAAGGCGATAAGACGCTTATCTCTGTGTCAGATACAGGGGTAGGGATGAATCAGGAACAGCTAGATAAAATTTTTCAGCTCAAAGGAACTCCAAGCCAATATGGTACCGATGGCGAACGTGGATTGGGACTTGGGCTACAATTAGTTAAAGAATTTACGCAACTGAATCAAGGGGAATTGACGATCCAAAGTGAAGAAGGAAAGGGGAGTACGTTTAGTTTTTCACTTCCTTCGAAAGCATAAAAGGAAGAGATTTGCACTCCTCTAAGTCAGAAACTGAACAACACTCGTTAATTCGGGCAGAACCAACATTTCCCCTTATCAAGGGAAAATACAAAGGGGTTGGATCAAAATTTGTATTGGGGCAGAACATTCCATAAGACTGCCGTGTTCCTTCGTATTGATGAAATTCCCCTATAATTCCTCTACAATTCCTCTACAATTCCTTGCAATTAATAATAGTTTATGGAATTCGGGGAATGACGTTAACATGCTTTGCCCTTCTCAAGGGCGCTCGACTAGGGGACATAAAAGGGCTAAACAGCTTTATTCTAAACCATCGAAAAAACCTTCAGCACACTAAGAATGAACTGAAGGTCGAGATATCTACACAGTGACACTTTCATTAACATAGCTCATGGCATAATGAAGCATCTGCACTCCATTGTCATAGCTCACTTTCTGCAGTTCTTTTAGTTCAAAACGGCAGCAGCTACCATCAAATAAATGAATGCCTGAGCCAAATAGGACAGGGTTCAGCTTGATAATAAGCTCATCTATGAGTTGCTGTTCCAGCAGCGTTTTTGCCAACTGGCCGCCACCGCACAGATAGATCGGCGAACCGATTTCTGCTTTTAGCGAATGAATGGTTTTCAACAACTCATTTTTACGAATCAGATGCACTTGATCATGCTGATCATCAAAATTTAGATGATCAGAAACAATATAATGCCTCATGTGCGGATAAGCTGGTTGTCCTGGTGACAACCCAAATTCGTACCCATATTCATAGGTCTTTCGACCCATGATTGTTGTGTCGTAATCTTTTAATTGGTTTAAATAGTCTGTGACGTGCTCCCCAGACTCAACGAAACCCTGAGTGCTACCATCAGGATGTGCGATAAAGCCATCCAATGATGTAGCGACGTGATATATAATTGCTCGCATGGAGTTTGTTTTTGATTGGTAAAAAATTGGAGGAGTACTCCTTTAAACAGGGGTAGTTCTGACAATCATGATTTCTAAAAGTTAGATAAATGAAATAGCATCTGGAATCAGATCAATTGATGACCTGCCGTTTTCAGTAAACTGAATAGTACGTTGAAATTTCTGAAGCGGGTGCTTCGTATCGGATGTGACTTAAAGAATCATAGATCAAATATAAGTATTTGTGTTGAAAGTCATTTCTGTGTCATTTCTTTTAATCGAAAACGGACAATTTGTTGAATCAGGTATACTGGTAGAGGTTGACCCAATGGAAACTGAACACTTCCTTTTGAGCCATTATACGCTGATAGTTGATCTTTAAACTCGATGATTCCAGAAGGAGTCGGGTAGAAACCAATATGCTTTTTGAAACCCCCGTAATGAACGAGGTTTTTATCGTGCATCTTAAACGTGGGAATGCCGTAGTTGATTACTTCCTCACATTCGGGTGCCACTGATTGTATGATTTCCCGAATCTCAAAGAGTTTTGCTTGTACTTCCTCTGGGAAAGTAGCTATGTAGCTTTTGATTGTTTCCATAAGAATATCTTCAATTAAGGTTCATTCACACCCAAGGTTGGTTGACAAACTTTTAATGTACCGGTTTGATTCATGACCCTCAGAAATCTCATCAAAGTACCCCCACAACTAAAGAATATCAGCATGTATATCCGACCATATAGTGGGTTTAATGCGACACTTCCATACCTTTAGTCTCATGGATGTAAGCGAAGCTGCGCGATTAATTCGATTTAACCGGAACTCTGAAGAAATCCAACTATGGGCAGATTTAGGCTGTGGAACGGGAACTTTCACCTATGCGCTGGCGTCACACTTGCCACCACAGAGTACCATTTATGCAGTGGATCAGAGTGAGCAAAATCTTCGGAGTAAGGTAAATGGTGTTGAGATATGTTATGTTCAAATGGACTTCTCAAAAGGGATCGACTCCATGCCAGAATTACATGGTGTGCTGATGGCGAACTCTCTTCATTACATCAAAGACAAAAGTGCTTTTTTGGAGATTATTCGTCAAAAATTAACCAGAAATAAGCGGCAATTACTTGTGGTGGAATACGAAACCGAAGTTGGCAATAACTGGGTACCTTATCCGGTTACATTCAGTCAGTTAAAGAAACTTGTAATCCAACAGGGAGCTACGAAAGTAGAAAAAATCGATGTGAGACCTTCAAGATATCAAGGAGAAATGTATGCAGCCATTATTGAGTTCAACTAACCAGCTCAATCCGTATCCCCACACCTTTTACTTCCTTTCCATTTACCCAAAGCGCTATGCAGTGAATTTCTGTGCCATTAATCAATGCAGGTTTTACTTGCTCAGCTAACTCTGATTTTAAAAACCCTATCTGGCTTTTGTGTTTTGAAAGCACTTTTATGGCGTTCGGGTCAAACTTATTTTCGGAATCTAGCTCCAGATATAGGTCATCTTCCTCGTTTACTTCTTTCTCAATGATTGTTTGACGAGAGGTACCATCGGCATTGTCTTTAGATACTCCAGCGACCTTGGATTCATAGACAAATGCCGACGGTATGTTGATGATTTTAGCCATTTTGCTCTTTATTGAGCTTTAAATGTAAAGGAGAAATCTCATCTCCCCAGTAGATTGTTCGATGTGGGAATGGTATTTCAACACCACTTTTGTCGAATGCGGCCTTCAGGCGTTTGTTGAACTCCCGGCCGACTACCCACTGTTGTATTGGATAGGTCTTAATTCTTGCCTTGATCACCACAGCGCTATCACCAAACTTGTCCAATCCAAATATTTCAATTGATTCGAGAATTTTTTCTTTAAAGTTCTCATCATTTTTGAGGGTTTCTCCAACCTCTTTGATGATCTCAATCACCTTATCTACATTCTCTTTGTAAGCCACACCAATGTCAAACACCATAGCCGACCAGTCTTTGGTCATGTTAGCTAGCGTATTGATTTTTCCATTCTGAAAGGTATGCACCACTCCAGACAAATCGCGGAGAGTTACCGTTCTAAGGTTGATGCCTTCTACCAGTCCACCGGTACCATTGATTAAGACGACATCACCTGTTCGGATACGGTTTTCCAGCAGCATGAAAAATCCAGAAATACCATCTCTTACTAATTCCTGCGCACCAAAGCCTACAGCCAGCCCTACGATACCAGCACCAGCCAAAATGGGAGCTATATCCATCCCTAGTTGCTTGAGGAAGATCAGGATAAATATAGCCCATAAAGCGATCACAAGAGTTCCTCTGGCAATATTGATGAGGGTGGTAGCTCGCTTTTCTTTTTCCATCGCATTTTCATCATCATTATGAACTGAAGAAATGATCATTTTACGGAGGCGCCTAAGAATTACTTTCATGATCCATAGGGCGATCAAAAAGGTGACAATAACTAACAGCAAACTAGGAACCGTTTCGATTGCCCAGTTAACTGTTTTGGATAGAAGTGTGGCGTAAAAATCTTCGTTTAGCAGCTCTTTCATATACTCGTGTAGATAATCTAAAGACTCAAAATATCACAGAATATTGAATTGATCAAATGAGCAGTTCGAAAGAACAGGACTTGTTACTGCGCTTTTCTAAAATGGGGGTGGTTTTGAGGTGATACTTTTGACAATACCACACCTTGTGGCTTTTTAATTGATACAGATGTAATTTTTAACACTTTCTAGTTTATGAGTAGCAAAGCGTTTACTTACTGTTCGTTCGGATCATAATTGGGAGTAACCATGATGTGCGCACGATGTGTGCCGGGATCCATGATCCATGGAGCTCCGGGAACAGGAGGAGCTTTGGGAAGACCGGTAGACTCCGCAGTAGCGAAGGGGATGTACACCACAAACCTCAGTTGAGTTTTGATAGGCTCTTTGTTTTCGTCCAACTCTCCAGACAACACATAAAGGGTAGCTTTGTCTGGCATTGCGAGTGTACCCGCTTTTACCTCTTTTTCTCGTGTATCAAATACCTCTTTGAACCCAAGTCCTTCGGCTTTCAATTCTCTGCCGCGTTTCATAAATGGTTCCAGGGATTTGTGATAAGCAGCGACACTAAACCGGTCTTTCGTAGGATCATCGGCCAGACAGATCATGTCATTCGTGCCCTTCCTTAAGGTGGTAAGCTCACCGTTCGGGTTGTAACCCAATACAGTAGCACCAGCCTGCAAGTCTTCTTCTAAAGGCAAGACGGCTGTTCTGATCTGCCATTCGGAAGAAGGAATTTGGCAAAACGCTGAAAGTGAAATAACGAGAACGGCTAATGATAGTAAGGGCTTCATGTTCTTTGGGTTTAGTTTCCTCCAATTTAAAGAATTTCCAACTCTGATCACTTATTGGGATACCGATCTTCTTTTGCGAAAATGCACAATGGCATAAGCGACAATGAAAACATAAAGAAGTCTATTGACAGCAACAATGATAAGCCCAATAACTCTTCCTCCAGAGCTAATTGGGACTATTTCGCTATTTTTCCCAAAGAACAGATTAACGGCGCAAAACCAGAGACTTTGAGAAAAGCTATTGACAGCAGATTGCGCATTCTCTTGTTCGAATACCAACAATGCTGCAGCCAATAGAATAATGAGGAAGGTCAAAATTAATAAGACCAGAAACCCAATAGGGAGTCTTTTGATTGAAGCGATCATCTGTTAAAGATAGCCATTTTTCGAATTTACTGCGATTGGTAAACCCAAACTGATCAATTACTTCAATCCGAATAACATCCGAACATATTTAACCCTTCTGATGATTTCATAACTAGCAAAACATCCGGCAAAAGTGAATAAGACTAAGAATACTAACTGTAGCTCA
>JAMWZA010000217.1 GCA_024305105.1 Marinoscillum sp. | reverse complement strand
GCATCATACTGAATCAGCTTCGCAAAGTCATTTTTTGTAATCACATCCACATTAAAGCCCACTTTGTCTCCCGCTTTAACAAAATTCTGAATCGCCTTTTTATTGGATGGCGGAGTGGCCTCCTCAGGGTTCACCAAAATCGCCAGATCAAACTTCTTACGGCTATAGTTTTTGTTCAACCGGTTCTTTCCCTGTAAGTATTCATCCAAAGAGCTCTTCATAAGGGATTGCAGATTTTCAGGCAACTCCCTTAAGTTCAATGGCTTGAGCTGGATAAGCTGCCATTTGTCTTTCTTCTGAAAAGTGGCTCGCAGCATTGGGACCTGATACAGATTAAAAAGCAACGAACCCACTTTCGACAGCTTTGAATCCTCTACATTGCCCAGGCAAACAATCAACTCCAGTTTATCATCAGACTGCTTTTTCAACGCCTGTTGGATCAGGTCATCAAAATCCTCAGCATCCTCCTTTACGAGTGTTGGGAATTTGAAATCCTGTAATGTAGTAATCTGTGGCATCACCTTATGCCCACGAGCTTCTGCCAGTAGGGACACATAGTAACCGACACTCTGGTAGGAGTAACTCTTACACAGATTGACCACTTTGTATTTCCTTGATTTCTGAAAGGTCTCATCAGAAAAATAGGTAGAAGGTGAGATCACCTCCACATCAGAAGGAAGGTCATTCCACTGCCCTTCTCCCTCTAAAACAATAAGTTTATTTGCCATAATTTTTCGGGGCTATGACCAATAAGTTAGCATCATAAGTCACAATTCCCAATAGTATTGAGTTAATTAAACGTTGAAGAGATACCCGGTAATGCTGCTTCTCACTGATGGGATTTTTCTCTAATGGATCGGCAATGAGCGCCGATCTATTCACCACATCATATCCGTGTACTACCACAAAATGTCCAGTCGGTTCTCCTTGCACATCATGATAGGTATTGGTTTCGCCAATTTCTCGGGCACAGTTATACAAATACGTGGCACTTAGGCCGGTAAGTATGGGTGTATGTTGGTTTAGTAGCTTTTTAATGAGTTTGGTATTCAGCTCCTCGAACTTGATAGTACCTCCGAGTGATAGAAATTTCAAATAGGAGTCTGCCGCCACCTGAAACTTACGCGCCGTTTTGTAGTGCTTTTGCTCAGTCAGTTTAGCCGAAAGATTCACCTCATCCTGAAACCAGGTCGGGTCAAACATCTGTAAGTTGTACGTATAGATGGTTGCCTCATAGCCTCGGGACAAAGCGTGATTCCCAAGCATGACCGCCAAAGTTCCGCCACCTTTCAGGGTTTTCACCTCGGCAATAGTTTGCTCCAGCGACATAAAGTCGTCGTAATACTGGTAAACTGCCTGAAGGCAAGTGGGCCCACATGTTTCGTCGTTGGGCTGTGCGTGAATGTCTAAACGCAGGGTCTTGGCATCCAAATCGGGGTTCTTGATCAACGTAAATACGTCCGCTAAAATAGCAGTACCAAGTTTACGTAATTAGTTGGTTTTGGATGTGATAAATGGGGCTGTCGGAGGAAATATTTTCAAAAGTCTACTAACGGCAGGCACTACCCACCCTTTCTTGCAAAGAAAAAGTTTAATGTTGAGTATTCTCAACCAAATTGCCTGGCCATTTCACTTCGTTCGACTAATACGAGATATAAATAACAGCCACTCCAAAAAGTATTGAAAATGGTGATATTAATCTAACATAAATAGGCTTCAGATAATCCGCGCACATCAATGCATATGCATGGTGAATTCTTCTCGGCACCAGGAAAAGCACCAAAGATGTAGCTATCATAAACCACCCGAAAATTTTGACCATTTCGGGGTACTTGGTGAAATCCGAATAAATGACCAATGCCACGGCAGGTATCATTCGAATCGTTATCTCAGAATAATTAACCAGGTTTGTACTTCCAGCTTTCATGAGATATGCTCGCGCCTTTTCTGGTTTGATGAGCATCAACAATCCAACTCCTATAATAAAGAATCCAAAGAGAATGACGAGATATCTGGCTATGATGATCATTGGTTGTTCACGTTTAAAGGTTTGATTAATGTAATTTCTGTGTTTTTTCCAACCACGATTGTAGACAATGTAATTCCACATCCAGTTGGAGAAAACAAGCACTTTTCTTCGAATGCCGATAATGGAAAACAGGTGAATAATTCATCCACCAAAATGCGGCCCTTCTCCACAGCTCATTCTCTGAGCTCATCAATGACATTGCCTTTCACACCCGCTGCCCAGATCAGACACCTGGTTTTGATGATGCTGCCATCACTCAGATAGGCTACGCCATCTTCATACCGCTCTACCAGTTTATTATTCTCTGCTCCGCACTTATTATAAATTACTCTTGACCCAGTGCCCTTTTTTCAATTGCTTCGAGTTCCTCCGTTTTAGTGCCAAGTTCTGCTTCCAGATCATAATCATCCTGAAGTCCCAACCAAAATTTAGGAGTAGTACTGAAGTATTTGCTTAATCTTAGAGCAGTGTCAGCAGTTATCCTTCGGTTCTTTTTTAAGATTTCACTGATTCGTGTCTGAGGAATGTGCAAATCCTTGGAGAGTCGATATGCACTGATTCCCATTGGCTTAAGAAACTCCTCTGATAAGACCTCACCCGGATGTATGTTCGGCAACTTTTCCATACGCACTATTACTCAATGATAATCAATAATTTCAACGTTGCTAGCGTTCCCAACACTCATCCTCGTTTGCAACGAGGATGAATTAAAGCATGGCATTTTCAATGCGCCCTACATATCATCCAAGTCCTTGTTAATAATCAAACGATTACCTCGATTGTAAGTAATGTAGTTCCACATCCAGTTGGAGAAAACCAGCACTTTTCGTCGAATGCCGATAATGGAAAACAGGTGTACAAACATCCACACAAACCATCCCAAAAATCCTCCAAACGTAATGCCCGGAGCATCGACAACAGCACGATTTCTACCGACTGTGGCCATCGTTCCTTTGTCCACGTATTTAAAGGGTTTAAAATCTTTGTTGTTATGCAGTCTAATGATATTATCACCTAGATTTTGAGCTTGCTGCATGGCCACAGGTGCCAACTGTGGAAGTCCTTTTGGGTATTTCTTATCCGTCTGTAAACACACATCGCCAATCGCATAGACATACTCGTGATTCTTTACCCGATTGTACTCATCCACTAAAATACGGCCCTTGTCTACAGCTCCTTCTCTGAGTCCATCAATGACATTGCCTTTCACACCCGCGGCCCAGATCAGACACCTGGTTTTGATGGTGCTGCCATCACTCAAATAGGCTACGCCATCTTCATACCGCTCCACCAGCTTTCCAAGCTCCACATTTACTCCAAAATGCTTGAGATATGAAGCCGCCTTTTTTCCTGCTTTCTTAGACATAGGCGGCAGTACCCGATCCAAACCCTCTATGAGATGAATGTGCATTTGAGAAAAGTCCAACTCAGGGTAATCCTTGGGTAGCACATGACTTCTAAGCTCTCCAATAGCTCCTGCCAATTCTACCCCAGTCGGACCGGCTCCCACGATGACGACATTCATGTGCTTTTCGAGTTCGTCCTGTTCGTCCTCATAGAGTTGGAGAGCTTCTTCAAAATTCTCTATTAGACGGGTTCTTAGCTCGATCGCATCACTCATCACGCGCAGCTTCATGGCTTTCTTTTCGATTTCTTTATTCCCAAAAAAATTCGTGGTAGCACCAGAAGCAATGACCAGCGTGTCGTATTTTAAGAAACCAAGACTGGTCTCGACCGACTTCTTGTCTGCGTGTATTTGTTTTACGCGAGCCATTCGAAAGTGAAAATGTTTACTGTCCTGAAGAAACTCACGCAGCGGACTGGAAATATCTCCCGGACTCAACCCAGCAGTAGCCACCTGATAGAGCAAAGGAATAAACGTATGGTGATTGCGTCGATCGATCATGACGATCTGTACGTTCTCTTTACTGAGTTTTCTCACAAGCTCAATTCCTGCAAATCCACCTCCGATTATTACAATACGAGGCATACCCGTTTCAGGAATGCGTTCATTGATCTTGTTTTCCTTCTTTACTGGTGCTTCTACTAATGCTTCCACGTTTTCCTTTTTATTTTATCAACAGATAAGCTTAAAACTTGTTAACCTTGCCACTCTAAAGCCTCCAAATAAAACGAGTTTTTTTCGCAGATGGATGAGTGTTTCGAGGTTTTTTCCAAAGAAAGTATGAACAATGGAAACCAATAAAAAAGTAATCAACTCATGGTGCATGTATGACTGGTCAAACTCAGTTTACAATCTGGTCATCAACACCTCCATCTTTCCGATTTACTACACAGCTGTTACTGCAAATGAGACCGCTGGAGATACGGTGAGTTTCTTCGGTTTTGAGTTTATCAATTCTGTGCTGTACAGTTATGCTATTTCGCTCTCTTACCTTCTTTCTGCACTTATTCTTCCCCTACTGTCAGGAATTGCCGACTATACGGGCAAAAAGAAGAAGTACCTAAAATTCTTCACAACCCTCGGCTCCATTGCCTGCATGGGCATGTTCTTCTTTACAGCCGACAGTCTGGAGTGGGGCATTATCTGCGTGGTTTTGGCAAGCTTGGGCTACAGTTCGGGATTGGTTTTTTATGATGCATACTTACCTGAAATTGCTCCTGCTCACATGACCGACCGGATCAGTGGACGCGGTTATTCCTTTGGATACATTGGCAGTGCTATTCTACTGATTATCAGCTTGGTATTAATCACTTTTTATGATACAATTGGTTTCCCCGACAAAGGAATGGCTACTAGAACAGTCTTCCTGATCGTTGGTGTTTGGTGGATTGGTTTTGCACAAATACCCTTCAAAAACCTTCCCTCAAACGTATTTAATCGGAAACCGACAGGAAGAATCTTTTTGAATGGTTACCTGGAGCTTAAGAAGGTCTTTCTTGAATTAAAAGAACTTCCTAATATCAAGAAGTACCTGGTTTCTTTTTTCTTCTTCAACATGGGAGTTCAGACCATCATGCTTCTAGCTACACTATTTGGCACCAAAGAGCTTAACTTGGGTTCTTCTCAATTGATTCCTGTGATTCTTATTATTCAGTTTGTCGCAATTGGAGGCGCCCTCTTATTTGCCCGAATTTCTGAAAGAAAAGGCAACATCTTTTCTCTTGGTGTGATGATTACAATTTGGATCGGAATCTGCTTTTTCGCATACACCATCACATCTGTTAATGAATTTTATGTAGTAGCCGTTTTGGTTGGCTTGGTGATGGGCGGTATCCAGGCATTGTCCAGAGCTACCTTTTCTAAGTTGATTCCTGAAAATGCCATCAATCATGCTTCTTACTTCTCCTTCTTTGATGTCCTATTTCACCTATCCGTGGTACTTGGGACGTTCAGTTATGGGTTTATTGAGCAGTTAACTGGAAGCATGCGAAACAGCACCTTAGCACTGGCATCTTATTTTGTGATCGGATTTATCTTCCTGATCTTTGTGAAAATGCCTCGAACAAAACATGCAACAACTTAACCTACCTTCTTGTGAATTGAAATTAAAAGATGAGGAAGGTAATCGGTTTGTATTTGATATCGTCAGGAAAAAGTATGTGGTGTTAACACCAGAAGAGTGGGTAAGACAACATTTCATCCATTTGATGATCAATCATCTGGCTTATCCCAAATCACTGCTAAAAGTGGAGTCAGGTCTTTCCTATTTCAAGTCAGCTAAGCGGAGCGATATTACTCTTCGCCAAACGGATGGAAATCTCTTTCTAATGATCGAATGCAAAGCACCAGATGTAAAACTGAATCAGAAAGCATTGAACCAGGTAAGTGTCTACAACAAAGAGCTTCAAGCAAAATATGTAGCACTCACCAATGGCCTAAAACACTTTATATGGGCGTATGATGATCAACAAGAGAAGTACAGCCAGCTCCAGAACTTCCCAAAGTTCGAAGAATAAAAAAAGCGCTCTTGGAGCGCTTTTCATTCAATTATCAACAAAATTGGTTAAGTCTTAACCTAAAAATTTCTCCGCCGGTGAAAACGGTAAGTCAAATGCATTGGCAACACCTTCATAGCAGATCTCTCCAGCTACAATATTCAATCCAAGCAACAACTCTCTGTTTTCATTACAGGCTTTCTTCCACCCTTTGTTCGCTAGTTGCAGTGCATAAGGTAAAGTAGCATTGGTAAGTGCAAGTGTAGAAGTGTATGGTACAGCACCTGGCATATTGGCCACACAATAGTGCAATACTTCATCGATCACATAAGTAGGATCCTGATGAGTTGTAGGTTTACATGTCTCAATACATCCGCCCTGATCTACAGCAACATCCACCACGACCGTACCTGGCTGCATGTCTTTCAGCATGTCTTTAGTGATCAAATGTGGTGCTTTCGCTCCAGGAATCAATACCGCTCCAACAATCAGATCATGAGTCGAAATAAGCTCACGGATGTTGTATTCATTAGACATGAAGGTATTCACGTTGGCTGGCATCACATCATCCAAATACCGTAAACGATTCAAGTTCACATCCATTATGGTCACATCGGCACCCATACCTGCCGCCATTTTCGCTGCATTGGTACCAACGACACCTCCACCAAGGATTAATACTTTAGCGGGCCTCACTCCAGGTACACCTCCAAGCAGAATTCCTCTTCCACCCATGGGTTTTTCCAGAAATTTAGCACCTTCCTGAATCGACATCCTACCGGCCACTTCAGACATAGGCACCAGCAATGGCAATGACCGATCGGCCTTTTCCACTGTTTCATAAGCAAGACACGTAGCACCGCTTTCCATCATGGCCTTAGTAAGGGGCTCATAAGACGCAAAATGAAAATAAGTGAACAGCAATTGACCTTTCTTGACCAGCTTGTATTCTGGCTCGATAGGTTCTTTAACCTTGATAATCATCTCCGCGATCTCATAGGTATCTTCGATCGTCGGAAGAATTTTTGCCCCTGCTTCCTCATACTGAGAATCGTTAAACCCACTTCCGTCTCCAGCAGTAGCCTGCACATAAACCTGATGTCCGTTCTTGGTGAATTCTTTAACACCTGCAGGGGTTACGGCTACCCTGTTTTCGTTGTTTTTAATCTCTTTTGGAACCCCAATAATCATAGTCGTAATATCTATTTTGGATCAATACTCGTACAAAGATATAGGGCTGATTTCACAATTATTTAGGGGACAATAAATTCAATAGAAGCAATACCTCTAATTTGCGTTTGATAGTATATTATTTTGGTATTTAATAATTGGCAGAATAATATTCTTAATGAAAACGTTTGGTTTGGCACAAACCGACATTTTATATGGAAATTTTGAAACAAAAGTCTCTGGATTTTATTAAATTTGGAGGTGAAGATAGGCAAACATTAACCCCAACTATTGACATATGAGCGCTACAAAGACCATCAAAAAGTCT
>JAMWZA010000216.1 GCA_024305105.1 Marinoscillum sp. | reverse complement strand
CCGTATAGGTCATGGTTTCCGGCTCCGTCATTTTGTTGTCCCAAAACTTCTTTGAAGAGATGATTTGTGCTGTAGAAAGCACATAGGCAGACTCACGTTCCAGGATATTACCGCTTAAATCACAAGATGCTTTAAATTTCTTTTTAGCCTTTTTACCGAATAGGTTAAACATAAATAGTTTGAATTTTGATCATTATGGTTTACTCCAATTAAACCCAAAAGGTTACCGACATTGCTTCCTTTTCACAATTAAATAGCCGTTTGATTAAGAATTCACAAACACTACTGAACCCTGCACAAACTAAAACAATGGCCTTTTCAGAAATTTTCACTAAGTTGTCTATGGTGCGAAAGCCCAGATTGAAGTGTTAACCCCAACTACCCAAAAATGAAACAGCTTCGATACCTTAGCATTCAAGGCAAAAATGCTCCAGCGTTTTGGTTTAGAAACTACGATGCTCACAACTTCCGATCTACCGTGGAGTCAATTACCTTAAGTCAGGCTTTGTTAGTCTCATCCATCTACAGAACGGATCTCTTTTACTACTCTGACAATGAAGAAGATCAGGGAATCATCCTGAGAGCATGGAGTGCATTCAAACGCCTTGAGCATGAGTCCATACGTGTTGCCCGGTTTATAAGAGGTAGCGATCGAAGTGAGTCCTTTGAGTGCTATTTTGATACACTCTTTCACCTCATGCACCATCCCGCACACCTCGCCAGATACAAAGAGCGCTTTAAGGAAGTGGTGCAGATAGAACCTCAAAACCGTATTCTTAAGGACTTGATGGCCTGTGATTTACATCTTTCTGAAAAATACCGAAAGGAAGAATTGGATCACGTCAGCTTATCTGATCCAGTTGCAAAAGCTGCATTTTTACCCTGCAGACACTTTAGCTTAATTGCGGATAAAGGACTTGCGGAAATGATCTATAATTAATACCAATACCCTGAAGGCTCGAAAATATTTAGTCTAAATTGGTCGTTGAATAGAAAATCCATTTTCACGATGAAACGACTAATTGCATACTTCTTTTTTGGTACGATCATAACATTCACTCATGCTCAGATTGGCAGCACTTTTCCTGATCTGGAAGGCGAAAGCCTCACACATGGCATGGTTAACATCCCTGCTGATGTAAAAGGAAAACACACGCTGGTAGGACTGGCCTTTTCAAAAAAATCTGAAAAGGACCTAAACAAATGGTTTAATCCGGTCTATCAGCAACTGATCAAAGAACCAGAAGCTGGATCTCTTTTTGCATTCTCTTACGATGTGAATGTCTACTTTGTGCCAATGCTTACCGGTGCCAAAAGGCCTGCTTACGAAGCAGTAATGAAGAAAGTAGAAAAGGATGTGGATAAACGATTACATCCAAACATTCTTTTTTACAAAGGCACACTCAAAGAATACAAAAATGCCTTGAACATCGATGATAAAAATGTACCATATGTCTATTTATTAGATCCGGAGGGCAAGGTTATCTACATGACTACTGGCTCTTACGATAAGGCCAAACTTCAAAAAATCATTGATAAGTTACCTTTTGAGTAACTAGATTAGCAGCATGAATCAAGGACCAATTGGGGTATTCGACTCAGGATACGGTGGGTTGACAGTGCTCAAAGAAATCGTTAAAGAACTTCCTCAATACGATTACCTCTACCTGGGAGATAATGCCCGAACACCCTATGGTACGCGATCATTTGACACCATTTATGAATACACTCTTGAGT
This sequence comes from Marinoscillum sp., assembly GCA_024305105.1. Taxonomy (GTDB): domain Bacteria; phylum Bacteroidota; class Bacteroidia; order Cytophagales; family Cyclobacteriaceae; genus Marinoscillum. Next base: position 5,755 of record JAMWZA010000216.1, on the reverse strand, counting down.
GTGTAAAACACCTTTTTGATCAGGGATGTCATCTGGTCATTTTGGCTTGTAATACCGCATCGGCTAAGGCACTGCGAAACATCCAACAAAAAGACCTTCCACTGCTGGCACCAGAGAAAAGAGTGCTGGGAGTAATTAGACCTACTGCCGAAATCATCGGCACGTTTAGTAAAACCAATCACGTAGGGGTACTTGGTACGTCTGGTACGATTTCCTCTGAATCATATAAAATTGAAATCGGCAAGCAATTCCCTGGTCTAAGCGTATTTCAACAGGCGTGCCCAATGTGGGTTCCCTTGGTGGAGAATGGTGAACACCTAAATTCGGGAGCAGATTATTTTATTGAAAAGTACATAAATGAACTGTTTGAGCAGTCTGATCAGATTGATACGCTACTGCTAGCATGTACCCATTACCCGCTATTAATTGAAAAAATTCGCCAATATGCGCCAGAAGACATCAACATCCTGAACCAGGGTGAAGTAGTGGCTCCAAGTCTGAAAACCTATCTTGATCGGCATCCGGAAATAGCCGGAAAAATTTCTAAAGGTGGTGACCTGACCTTTTTAACCACTGACTCTACCGAAAACTTTGACCGTCATGCTTCGCTCTTTTTTGGTAGTGAAATTCACAGCAAGTTTGTGCATATTTAAGGTCAAACAATTAAGAATGGCCTTTAATGAAGTGCTAGCAGATCGTATCAGACAACTAATTTCTCATGAAGAGTTGCCACAGTTTACCGAGAAGAAAATGTTCGGGGGCATCGCTTTTATGTATAAGAACAAAATGGCTGTGGGCGTGGTAAAAGACGATCTGATGGTCCGGATTCTTCAGGATAAAATGGAGAAGACATTAAAAAAGAATGGCGTTCGAGAGATGGATTTCACCAAAAGGCCAATGAAAGAATTTATCTTCGTGGATGAAACAGGGTATAATTCAGACAAAACCCTTTCTGAATGGATTACCCTTGGTATTGAGCATGCGCAGAGTAAAGCGGAACATTAAATGAAGTTGGAAATACGAAAGCTGGGACACAGCGAAAAACCCCCTATGGATTTGCTCCTTGAAGCTGATCCGTCAGAAGAAATGATTGAAAAGTACCTGTACGCAGGTGAATGCTATATAGCTGAAGGCGAAGGTGAGATTGTTGGAGTATTTGTGCTTATGCCAAACACTGCTCACGAGATTGAAATCAAAAACATTTCAGTTCTTGAAAAATATCAACACCAGGGGGTCGGTAAGGACATTGTGAAATATGTAGTACGCATAGCTAAACTTGAAGGCTATGAGGAACTTATCGTGAAAACTGCTGATGTGAGCAAAGATGCCATCAAGTTCTACGAGAAAATGAATTTTGCACATGACTTTACCGTTAAAGCCTATTTTATTCAATACTACGATCAACCGATCATGGAGAATGGTAAACAGGCAACTGATCAGGTGGTGATGAAACGAAAGCTATAAAAAAGCCCACCCAGAAATTCTGAATGGGCTCTTATATGCTATCAAAAACTGTTACTTCAACTCAATAAACATTCCTGTATCTTCCTTCGAGACATTAACAACTCCGGCATTTCTCAAGCCCTTTACTGCTTTGTCCCACTTCTTGTTGGATAGGCCCGCTGCATCCTTTAATGCATCCAACTCCATTCTACCTTCTGGCTTCAATAATTCAAAAACCTGCTTTTCGTCTTCATTTAATTCCACCTTCACCTTTTTTTCCGGCTTCATCTGTGGGAAGAAGAGCACATCCTGAATTGAGTTAGAATCGGTCATGATCATCGATAGCCGATCAATACCCAGACCTACGCCAGCTGTTGGCGGCATGCCATATTCCAATGCCCGCAAAAAGTCTTCATCAAGAACCATGGCCTCATCGTCACCACGTTTGGCAAGCTCTAGCTGATCCTCAAAGCGCTTACGCTGATCAATTGGGTCGTTGAGCTCTGAATAGGCATTCATAATCTCTTTACCATTACAGATCGCCTCGAATCGCTCTACCAAACCTGGTTTAGAACGGTGCTTCTTGGTTAGTGGAGACATCTCTTCGGGGTAGTCTGTGATGAATGTTGGCTGAATCAGCTGGCCTTCACACTTCTCTCCAAAAATTTCATCTATCAGCTTTGCCTTACCCATGGTCTCATCCGTAGGCACATTTAGTTTCTTTGCTGTCTCAAGGATCTCAGCCTCTTCCATTTCACTGATATCTATTCCGGTGAAATGCGCTATTGCTTCAAACATCGTATACCGCTTCCATGGCCGTTGGAAATCAATGGTGTTCTCTCCTACTTTCACTTTGGTATCTCCATGAAGATTTATGGCGATTCGCTCCACCAACTCCTCCATAAAGTCCATCATCCAGTTGTAGTCTTTGTAAGCTACGTACAGCTCTATCTGGGTAAACTCCGGATTATGGAAACGCGACATTCCTTCGTTTCTAAAATCTTTAGCAAACTCATACACACCATCAAAACCACCCACAATCAGGCGCTTCAAGTACAGCTCATTCGCAATGCGCAAATAGAGCTTCATGTCGAGTGTATTGTGATGCGTCTCAAAAGGACGCGCGGCAGCACCTCCGTGAATTGGCTGAAGAATTGGTGTCTCCACTTCCAAATAGCCATGCTCATTCATGAAATTTCGAATGGTGTTCACCAGCTCCGTTCTTTTCTTGAATGTTTCCTTCACATGAGGATTCACGATCAAATCCAAGTAGCGCTGCCTGTAGCGCTGTTCCGGATCCTTAAAAGCATCCCATGTCTTTTTATTCCCTTCTTCGTCTTCGGCCTCTTTTACGATCGGTAACGGTCGAAGTGATTTGCTCAACACCTTAATATCTGTAACATGAATGGATATCTCTCCTACTTGAGTCGTAAAAACATACCCCTTAAGACCTACGATATCGCCAATATCCAGGCGTTTCTTGAAAACATCGTTGTACAATGTCTTGTCTTCATCCGGGCAAATATCATCCCGACGAACATAAATCTGAATACGGCCGGTGCTGTCCTGAATTTCTGCAAAAGACGCAGACCCCATGATACGTCTGCTCATTAAGCGACCAGCAATCGAAATATCCTTGTAGTCGGTTTTTCGGCGTTCGTAATTCTCCTTGATGTCCTTTACGCTGACATTCACGTCAAAAAGTGCCGCAGGATATGGGTCGATCCCCATTTTCATCAACGCTTCACGCTCGTTCCTTCTCTGAATTTCTTGTTCGCTTAATTGCATTGTTTATGATTTACTTCGTCTTCTTTTTAATTCCTTCTTCACCAGGGTGAATTCCCGACCACTTTGTCCGGCGATCGATGTATTTTCATCAGCGCGTCTAAATAAATAAGGCAACACCTTCTCCACAGGACCATAAGGCACATATTTCGCCACATTGTAACCCAAATCTGCCAGCTTAAAGGAAATATTGTCACTCATTCCTAAAAGTTGCGCAAAATAAACCCTATCATCGGATTTCTCAATTTTATGTGCATCAATGAGGTTAACCAATAACTGACAAGACCCTTCGTTGTGGGTTCCCGCACATACAGCAAACCGGTCGATGTGCTCTACAGCAAACCCCAATCCTTCATTGTAATCCTTATCTGTAGCCTCCTTACTGGGCTGTATTGGATCTGGATAACCTTTCTCCTCTGCACGATCACGCTCCTTCTCCATGTAGGCGCCACGCACCAGTTTGGCTGCAAAATAACAATCCGCCGCTGTTACCTCCTCAAAACCCGCCTTCATATTGGCCAGCGCTTCATGTCGATAGAGCTGATACGTATTGTATACATATGGTTTTTCCTTATTGTATTTTTTCATCAGGTCATAGGTGATCTGATCGATCACATCCTGAATCCATGACTCTTCTGCGTCAATCATGAATTTCATATCGTTTGCCACAGCTTGCCCAACAATCTCGTCAATTCGAGCAACCATTCGGTCAAAACGCATTTGTTCTTCACTAGTCAAAACATAACCATTCTGCTTCTTCTCCATTACTCGTGTGGAGCCAAGCCCTGTAAGCTTAATTACGCAAAAAGGGATACTCACATGCTGTTTCGCATAATCTGATACACGCAATGCTTCTGCTACAGCTTCATCGTATCCATCTTCATTCGCTTCTCCTTCTACACTGTAATCCAGAATGGTCTTTACTCGGCCTTCCGCCAACTGAATCATGCGCGGTTCGCTTCCTTCAATGGACTCACCACCACAAAACTGATCAAACAATGTCTTTCGAATGAGTCCCTTAACCGGTAAATGTAGCTTCAATGCCAAATTAGTCATGGCTGTACCAGCCTTCACCACGATGGGGTAGTTCATGGTCGAAAACACAAAATGCGACTTCTTCAGCTCCCAATTACTTTTGTGAGCAAAAGCTGTTGCTGTGTCTTCAAAGTTGATTTTTGAATTTTCTGTCATACTTTTGAATCTGACCGCAAAGATAATATGCCGTCAACCAATTTTTTACCCGTTTATACAGTAGAACATTTTTGTTTTTAATGCATCTATGTGATTCTGTATAATGACGAATAATTTCTTAATAAGAAATTTTTGTCAGGGTAACCCTGACATCCAACAAATGTTGGATCGTCAGCCTTTGAAGACAAATCATGCTTATCAAATAGAATGATTTGGGCTACGTTATTTGTTAACAGTTACTTAAGGAAAACAAGAGTTTGAAGACACCGGATTACATCACCTTTACTGACAACCCACAAAACACCCTCAATGAACTTTTAGCCACCTTTCAGCCAGATAAGGTTGCTTTTCTGGTGGATGAGAATACCAAAGCGCATTGCCTTCCTCTTTTTGATCAGAGTGAGAGTGAGCTCATTGTCATCAAAAGTGGAGAGATTCACAAAAACCTGGATACCTGTCAATACATCTGGGAACAGATGACCGATTTTGGATTCAGCAGAAAATCCATACTTATCAATCTGGGTGGAGGAGTGATCGGCGATATGGGGGGATTTTGCGCCGCTACTTATAAACGAGGTATCCGATTCATTAATTTCCCAACCACTTTGCTGGCAGCTGTAGATGCCAATATTGGTGGCAAACTAGGTGTTGATTTTCAAGGGTTTAAGAACCATATAGGCGTATTTCAAGATCCTGATGGTGTTGTCGTCTGTGATCGGTTCCTGCAAACCTTACCTGAGCGCGAACTACGGTCGGGATTTGCGGAGGTTATCAAACATGGACTTATTTACGACAAAAATTATTACAAGGGATTGAAGCAAAGTGCCTTTCCAAATTATGACTGGAATGAGATCATCAAAAAATCTATCGGTATTAAAGGGGCCGTGGTTGCAGAAGATCCTAAGGAAGCTGGATTACGCAAAATCCTAAATTTCGGTCATACATTGGGCCACGGGATTGAAAGTTGGTACCTGAACTCGAGCAAATCACTCTTGCATGGAGAAGCGATCTCTATTGGCATGATCATGGAGGGGTTTCTCTCGTTAAAATCTGGATTGATCAACGAATCAGCACAAAAAGACCTAACGGAATATATTCTCAAAGTATATGGGAAGTATGAATTACCGCCACTAGATGAAGTATTGCCCTTGATGCTACAGGACAAAAAGAATGTGGGAAACCAGATTAGCTATTCCCTATTGGAAGGGATTGGAAAATGTGGTTTCGATCAAAAAATAACAACGGATTGGATCGAAGAAGCCTTCGATTATTACGAAAATCTTAAATAAACAGATTTTCCTTCTCCTCAATACCGTTTTGCTCAGTAGTTTTGGCG
>JAMWZA010000215.1 GCA_024305105.1 Marinoscillum sp. | reverse complement strand
GCACGCTTCACAAATGCTTCATTGAGAATGACCGCTGCGGTATCAGTAGCCATGTCTTTTTGAAAATTTCTCCCATGTAGAAATTGCACTTCCAGCAAATCAAAGTAAGATTCATCTACAGAATGAATGTAAGTAGTGGCATCCTGTGGCTCTGATAAACCCACAATCCTTGATTGCCCACTGGTGGAACTAATGTCATTGCTATGTCCGCCAGGAATACTATTGGTGGCAGCCACTTGTTTCACCAACGGGTTTGCTAACAATGAATTCAGGAAAGATCTCATCGTTGCCCGCTGTGATTCATAGTCATCTCCAGGGAGATTTGGGTTTCTGAGGCCCATCACCTGATCTATATTCATACCAACATCCGCTGAACGCAAATAATCCACTTGCTTAATGACGGTGAATGTTCCTGCTATCAGAATTAATGATGCTGCAAACTGACCCACAACCAGCGTCTTCCGAAGAATCACTCCATTTTTTGAAGTCTTAAACTTCCCTTTTAGCACCTTTACTATACCAAAATTCGACAGGAAAATTGAAGGGTAGAAGCCAGAAATCAACGTCCCGATGAGTGTAAATGAAATCAGTTTGATCAGGAAGTCCTGCTTAAAGATTAAGTGCGTTAGTACTTCTTGCCCAATGAGATTATTGAAATACGGCACGGATAATTCGGCTATAAACAAAGCCATTAACCCACCCAGCAGGTTGATCAAAAAGGACTCCAATAAAAATTGTATTCGAATCTGATTTTTCTGTGCTCCGATGACTTTACGTAATCCCACTTCTTTCGCTCGGTCCACGGCTTTGGCGGTGGATAAATTGATATAATTAACCCATGCGATTAGTAAAATGAAAATGGAAATGACTTCAAGAAAATTGATAGATGAAGCATTACCGGGTGTTTCTGGTTCATAAGTCATTTCGGACAAAAGATGGATATCCTGAATGGGCTGTAGGTTGAAAAACAACTTACTATTTTCACCAAGATGCGTTTCTTTGACCGGAATGAATTGTTGCTCCAAAGACTCGATGTTCGATCCATTTTTTAACCTTAAATACGTATAGTAGTTAAATGCCCGCCATGCTTCGCTAGTCAGCCGGTCTTGTATCGTAGCTATAGAAACGAGTACCTCGAATTTAAAATGAGTATTCGAGGGAGTGTCTTTCAGCACACCCGTTACTTTAAATTCCCGATCAAAACCTGAATGCACTTTTAACGTCTTGCCGATAGGATTTTCCTCCCCAAAGTAAAAAGCAGCTTTCGATTCGGTTAAAACGATTGCATAGGGTTCTGCAAGCATGGTAGCCGGATCACCTGCCAGCACTTCATAGCCAAAGAACTGCACAAAATGTTCATCAGCCATTTTCACACTCTTTTCAGTAATCAGTGACTCTCCCTTGCGAACATTTAGCGTACCATTATCAAATGTCAGTGTGAAAGCCTCGATCTCCTCAAAACTATCCGTTAGCAGTTGACCAGAAGGATTAAATGACATGGCATCCCGTGTTTTAACCTCGCCATCTACGATTAGATCTGAAGTAAGCCGGTAGATCTTATCAGCACCCCTGTGGTAACTATCATAACTGCGCTCGTAAGTCACATATTGATTGATCAGAAGAAATGCCGCCAGGCCAACTGCCAGACCAATTACATTGATTGCCGTGTACGACTTGTGTCGGATGAGATTACGGTAGCTAATTTTAAAATAGTTTCTTAACATGCCTGTGTCCTTTATAAGTGAGTTTTGTCCAATTTCTTTAATCAATGAGGGTCTGAAGAGTAGAAGCACCTGTGCCAAATGATGCCATTGAGCATGAGGCACTTTGTCTCTGAGGTTTCTCAAATAGAGTTCTTCCAGATCACCCGAGATATCAGCATAATAATCTGGGTGACAATACCACCTCAGCAGACGATCCGCCAATCGCCTGATCATAGGGCTTTCAAATCAAATGCCACATCCGGAATCGCATTCCAGAGATCAGTGCGAACATCCTTACTATGTTCCAATGCGCTTTTACCAAAAGAAGTGATTCGAAAGAAACGCTTTGGTTTACCTCCTCGTTGCTCGGTAGGGTCACCTTCTCTACTATCTAAGAACCCTTTCTTTTCCATCCTCCTTAATGCGGACTGCAAAGCCCCCACACTTACTTTTCTTTTCAACCTGTTTTCTATCTCATCCTTAATGGCCACTCCGTAAGCCTCATCGTAAAGCACTCCGACGGTTAGCAATACGATTTCTTCAAATTCACCTAGTTGATACTTTTTCATTTGCAATATCCTATTTGTAGTATTGACGAAGCTAATCAAAAAAAGTTGCAATATCCTATATGTAGTATTGATGCTCCTTCAAGCATACCATCTCAAATCGGGTTATTTATCTGCTGTTTGTTAAGTAGTTAGCCCTTTTTTAGTAATTTCATCTATCAAGATGTAGATGATCATATGCCGAAAAATGAAAGACCCATAACACACACCGACTATCAGGACTCAGATCGTCTTTTGAATGTAGAAGCGCTGGCAAACATCGGGAGCTTCGAATGGGAGGCTGCCACTGACAAACTAGAGTGGTCAGAACATCTCTACAAAATCTATGGATATGAGCCGTTTTCGATAGAGCTGTCTTTTGACTTTTTTCTCAGTCACCTCGAAGAAAAAAAAAGACAGGGATTTCTCGATGCCCTCTACACCAACGCAGAGACCGGCTCTCAATATGAGTTTGAGGAGGTCATTACCAAGAACAATGGAGACAGTGCCATTCTTTTGAGTTCGATCAAACCGATTCTTGATCAAGAAGGCGAGTTAGAGCGGGTATTGGGCGTGTGCCGTGATATGACTGAGATCAGGGCCCATGATAAAATGCTCTCAAACCAGAAAGCTTTTTATGAGCGCATTCTCGATCAATTGCCGGTCCAGATAACCGTAAAAGATCAGGAATCTAAATTCAAACTGATCAACAAAGCGTATATCCAGGCAACGAGCAATAATAAAGTAAACCCTTTAACCGATAGCTCCAAAGTATCATCTGACGAAACAGACAAGCTCATGCGAGCTAAAGACAAAGAAGCGCAATCGACCGATGAGGATGTCAAGTTTGAGACGTGGGTTAAAAACACTGAGGGGCGAGAACGCTTTTATTCGCTCATCAAAAAAAGGTTGAGGGATCAAAACGGTGAATCCAATGACTTGCTAACTATCGCCTGGGATCGTACGGACGAATACCAGTTAGAAGAAGCATTAAGAGAAAACGAAGAACGCTTAACTGTAGCTACTGTCGGCGGTAAACTGGGAATCATTGATTGGAATATGCAAACCGGACATGTTAATGCAAATGACACATATTTCACTATTATTGGCAGAACTCGGGAAGAATACACTCCGAATTTTGAATCATTTAAAGCTAGATTGATCTATCGACCTGATCTGGAACTGGTTGAAAAGACATTCGAGGAAATTACCACTCAAAAGAAAAGTCATTATGAATTAGAATACAGAGTAACCCATCCCACTAAAAAGATCGTCTGGCTTTCACATAAAGGCTCACTCATTTTCAAAAACAATAAACCACATAGGATTGTAGCCGTAATTCAAGACATTACCTATCGGAAGAATTATGCGGATGAGATTACCCGATCCAATACCCGAATGAACAATATCATTAAATCTGCTCCGGGTGCCGTGTTTACTTTGAGGCCGCAAGAAGGGTTTCCGGTGCTCAGCCTCAGTGATCAAATCACTCAAATATGTGGCTATTTACCTAAGGATTTTTTTCCTAAAGGAGATATAAAATTTGATCAAATAATAATCGAAAATGATCGATCTATCAACAGGACTGAAATGATGAAAGCCCTGGCCGATGGTAGAAATGAGTTTCAGAACACTTTCAGAATCATCACTAAAAATAACTCAGAGAAATGGATCTGGATGAAGGCACAGTTCTCTAAAAATGAAAACAAAGAGGAAATTTTGGAGGGATTTCTGGTCGATATCACCGAACAGGTAAATGCCGAAGACCGAGTTATCTCTGCGGCCCTACAAGCCGAGGACAACCAACGACAAAGAATCTCAGAAGAGATACATGACGGAGTACAACAGACGCTGATTTCCTCTCTAATGGGTTTACAAAATGTCAAAGATGTAATCCAGCAGAAATCTCCAGAGATTATGGATCAGTTTGAGATGGCCCTACAAACGCTGAATTCTGGTGTGGAGGAAACCCGTGGCATTGCGCATTCCATTATGCCTAAATCCATAGAAGATTTTGGGTTGATTGAAACCATCGAACAAGTGATCGATCAGTTAAATAGCAATACCATAACCCAATACCACTTTTTCGAAAACTTACAGGGTGAACGGCTGGGTAGAAAAATAGAAGTATCCCTTTATCGCATTTTCCAGGAAGCTGTCAACAACATAAACAAGCATGCCAATGCCAATGAGGTCAACATCCAAATTCGCAAGTCAAAACATGTCATTAACATGACGATCGAAGATGATGGAGATGGTTTTGATTTTAGTAGCTTTAATCAATTAAAAACAGGTTTTGGATTGGCTAGTATGAAAAGCAGAACAGGCTCTCTTTCAGGAAACGTCGATATCTCCTCTGCACCTGGCCAAGGCACCACCATATTGGTAGATGTACCAATCAGCCAAAGCTAGGAATCCATCCACAGCTTAAACTTGCTCGCCTTCTCAGCAGAAACAATAATCTCATCCTTCGACTTTGGCTTGACCTCCACTAGAAGCTTCCCTTTGTGGTATTTGTGAATGGCTTGTATGGCTGAGAAACAGACGATAAACTGCCTGTTTGCCCGGTAAAACCGCTCTGGATTCAAACTGGACTCCAATTCATCCAAAGATTGATCCATCAAAAAGGTACGATCAGCAAAAGTCGTCAGGTGTACCACGCCATTTCTGGTTTGAAAAAAAGAGATCTGATCAGTTTCTACAGACAGCATTTTATCACCCTGGCGAATTAAGTACCTACTTTTGTAGTCCCTTGACTCCAGGTTGATTTGCTTAACAATTTCGTTGATGTTAATGTCTCCAGACGAATACAAGCTTCTTAGTTTGCTCAGTTTCTTAATACTGAATTGAAGGTCTTCTTTCTTGATTGGCTTGAGTAAATAATCGACGGAATTTACCTTGAACGCTTTCAACATGTACTCATCAAAAGCAGTGGTGAAAATAACCGGGCTGGAGACGTTCACCTGATCGAATATTTCAAAACTCAATCCATCACTCAACTGAATGTCCATGAAGAAAAGGTCCGGTTGATCATTGGCCTTAATCCATTCCACTGCACCTTCTACGCTATCAAACACTTCGACAAGTTCCACATCAGGCATCACCTCCTCCAAAATTTTCTGAAGTCTTCTAAAAGCGGGTGCCTCGTCTTCGATGATGACAATCTTCATTTTTCCTAATATTTCATTTCAGAGTGCTGATCCCTCACCTCGATCAATGGAATGGCAACTACAAAATCCTCATTACCTGAATCTATTTTAACCTCTCTTCCGCCAAGATATTCATATCGTTTCTTAATATTTTCAAGACCTGTTTTCGTAGACCCTTCGATAACCGACTTTAGTTTAATAGTATTCTTCACCACTATTTCATTATGCTCATCTTGATAAACTTTAATGTGTAGTGGATTTGCCCTGGACACCACATTGTGCTTGATACAGTTTTCGATGAGCATTTGTAAAGTCAGAGGGGCTATGTGCCAATGCAATGCCATTTCATCGACTTGAAATGATACCTCCAAATTTTCAGGATAACGCATTTTAAGCAAGTAAACATAATCCTTTGCGAACTGTACCTCCTCCTCCAAAGTGACCAACTCTCTTTCTTTATTCTGTAAAATGTATCGGTACACGTCGGCCAACCTTACCGTAAACTCAGTGGCAACTTCCTGATTTTCAGAAATTAGCGTAGTGAGTGTGTTTAAGCTGTTGAACAAAAAATGAGGGCTCATTTGATTTTGTAAGACTTCAAACTGCGTTCGGATTTGTTGATTCTTTAGTTCTTCATTTTGCTTGATGGCCTCTTTCCAGTTCTCAAAGAAAAACACCGTTTCATATAGTGTACCAACAATCAAGGCAATAACCAGATTCATAGCCAAAAACTCAAAGTAAGTCTGTCCACTTAATAGCTCACTAACTTCCATTAGTCCTAAAAGCAGCCTCACTGGAACACAGCCTACCGTCATCCAAATAAACAGTACGATATATGTAAACACCAGTCTAATGGTCGTTTTATGAATCTCCGGATAGATTTTCCGAAACATCATGAATATCAGAAATGCGCCATTCCAATAGACCGCAGTAAACAACCATGCCACCGCATACTGATACCAGATAGGCTCAGTATCCAAATGATCACCGTCTAGCTGCATAATGATCACTGCCAGGACGAAGATCCCAATCCACCGGACATATCGCTCTTTGAGTAAAGTCATGAAGATAAATCTACGGGAAAAAAGGAACCTACTTAGCGACAATGATGGTGAACCCTTGAATTCATCATGTGAAACCAATAAATCAGCCTGTCAAATCAGGAAATCAATCTCAAATCACTTCACCGCGACTTGAGCTTCCAAATATTCAGCTTCAACTCACTGATACCCGGCCTCACCATGCTTTTCATTTACTACGGTCATTTGCTCACGTACATTCGAACCATACATCAAAATCGGAATGACCATGACTATTCAAACGAAATACGAAACACTCAAAGTCCTACTCGGAGTGCTCCTTGCCATTCTAGCATTGACCAGCGTGGCTCAAACGCAAACGGTGAAAGGCAGAATTCTTGATGCACAATCCGAGTACCCACTAATAGGCGCCACCATTTTCTTATCAGGAAGTGATCCAATTGTCGGGGCTGTCACTGATCTGGACGGTCGTTTCAAAATAGACAAAGTGCCGGTAGGCAGGCAGAGTTTTTCCGCTCAGTACATTGGTTATAAAAGCATTTCCCTTCCGAATGTATTGGTGACCTCTGGGAAAGAAGTGGTACTGGAAGTCAAACTGGAAGAGTCCGTGGAAAACCTGGAGGCGGTCGTTGTTACGGCTGATGCCAACAAAGACCTTCCCATCAACGAACTTGCCAAAGTCAGTGCACGCACGTTTAACCTGGAAGAAACCACCCGATTCTCAGGTGGAAGAAACGATGTAGCCCGGTTAGCAACATCATTCGCAGGAGTCAGCGCTCCTAACGACAGCCGAAACGACATTGTGGTAAGAGGAAACTCCCCAACAGGACTCTTATGGAGAATAGAAGGAACCCCAGTTGCTACGACCAATCACTTTGCTACATTGGGAGTGACCGGCGGTCCTGTAAATGCCCTCAATACCAACCTCCTCAGAACATCTGATTTTCTCACTGGAGCGTTCCCAGCTGAATATGGAAATGCAAACAGCGCCGTTTTCGATATCAATTTCAGAAATGGAAATACAGATAAGTACGAATTTACAGGACAAATGAGTGCGTTTTCCGGTCTGGAGATGATGGCCGAGGGACCGATCAGTAAATCGAATAATTCCTCGTTCGTCACCTCCTACAGATATGGGATTGCCAGTCTGGCCGCTACAGGCACCAGCGCCATTCCATACTATC
>JAMWZA010000214.1 GCA_024305105.1 Marinoscillum sp. | reverse complement strand
ATTTCTAGTTCGTTTATCCTTACTAATTCTTGTTAAAGCAAACCTTCCCCAAGCACTTACTTGATCAGAAAATTTTAATCCCTTTTCAATTTCAGTCTTTATAAACTTTAAATCAGGAGTCCTTGATTTGACTTCAGTCTCAGACTTGGCTGCAATCATGGCGAGGTTTAAACCAGAAATTGACGCCTCAGTTTCATGACCAAAAATTGCCGAAGCAATACCAATAGTTGCAAGACCTCCAAGAAGTCTGTTTTGATTGATTAGTTCACCTATAATACTTTCTGGAGATGCGCTTTCTTTCTCAAAAAAGACCTCAACCTCTTTGATAGCGTCATCTATTCCTTGTTTTTGCGAGACAGGAACTGCACTTTTGATAGCTTGGATGTTTCCTTTAAAACTTTCAAGTTTTTCTTTGTACTCATCCACCTTTTGAGTGGTCGATTTTTTTGTTTTCTCACTCGACTTCTCGAGCATTTTATTCAATTCATGTCTTTGGGTTTCCAGAAGGGACAAGCACCCCACTGCTAGCGTTCTGAGCTGATAAAATGAATTATTTTCAATTAGACCTTCTCTTGCTGCACTATCACTGAGTTCTGGGTTTTCATCTCGCCCAATGAAAACGCCACCAACTATCTGGTGCGCTCCTGCCTTCCAAGTGGGTCTGCTTATACCTGCTGGCTCCTTTGATTTCCTTTCCTGCAGACCCAACCAATCCCCTTCGGATTCTCTAGGATTTCCATATGGCTTAACTCTAATTTTGTCACGATAAATCTTTACTCCAGCATTCTTATTTAAAAACTCTCTTAGATCATTAAGTTTGAATCCCGTACCCTCAATCATGCTTGCATCTCTTGGATAGAACAGCATTGATATTTCAAGAGGGCCACAAGTTATTTCTTCATTAAATGGAAGCTCAGTTTGACCAGATGAGTCTTTCTGCCGTAATTGATCCCATTGAATTTCATGCCATTCTTTTGGAACAAGTCCATATTTATCCTTGAAACAATATTCTATTGTGCTTCCGTCTCCTTGATATTTGGCATTAATCTCTAATTCCGCGCTTTGGTAGAAAGGTGACTCGACTTTACCATTATATTCTTCAGTGACATCACTATCTATAATTATTTCAAAATCAGTCACTTGTTTGAAGGGAGGCGTTAGAATAGATAGCTCTTCATATAGATTTTCAATATCTGAACTATTCCAACCTTGTCTCAAATTTCTAATTGTCAATTCTGTACCTGTTTCTGACTCATTACCCTTAGTACCAGGAAACTTAGCAGCAGTTGCTTCTATGACTTTTATTGGTACAGATGTCAATTCTTGACCCTCAACATCAAAATCATCCCAATTGACTTCCAATCCAAAACCATTGCTGCCCTTGTAATTGGTACGTAATTCAAGAATTCCTCCTAATCTATCGGCAGAGATTCAACCAATACCTTTTTCTCCTGTTTTTCTTCTTTTACTACCTGTATGTTTTTTAGTTCGCTTATCAGAATAACCAATTCTTAACCAACTATTATCAACAATTTTTTCTGTCATTCCTGATCCATTATCAGATATCCTAATGAATGGGATTTCTTGGTTCATCTTTATCTCGATTATGACGACTGTTGCATCAGCATCATAGGAATTTTTCACCAACTCCAACAGTGCAGTAGTGTGATCTTTAATACTTTCTCTGCCTAAATTGAGTATTACCCTAGCATCAATTGAGAATGTCTTTTGACCTAGCTGTGTCAGGTTTTCACTCATATTTCAACGTAATTCCTTTACAAACTTCATTCATGATTTCACTAGGCTCAACATCTATAGCAAGCGCAATTAGATATAGTTCATTTACTCTCAACTGAGTATTGGTATTATTTGCTAACTCGCTCAATCTAGTTTTACTGATACCTGTCTTTCTCGCAACATCAGACCTGTTTACAGATTTTCTGGAAAGAAATTGTCCTAAATCAGTCATTTGCCTTTTCAGTTAAATTGTTCCGAATTTAAGAAAATAATTTCTGATTTTTATTAAGTGTATCATTTTCCGCACACATTCACCTTTTGCCTTTCTACTACCCTGCCCTAAAAAGCTGAAAGAGTGCTAGTTACTGCCAAAAAATAAAGTGATTGCTTTTGATTAATGAAATAGGCCAAACCCTAAAACTATTAATCCTCCCGATAGCTATCGGGACTGAACCCTAGTTAGACGCTCCCAGTCGGGCGCCAAAGCTATATTAACCCCGCATCAAGTGCGGGGCAGGCTATAACGCAGGACATTAACGATACGTCGGACCGATAACAATACTACTGATTTGTGGTCCCGACGCATTAGTCTTTTTATTCCGCCACATTTACCACTCTACTTCCCTAGTCCCCCTCAACACCAAACACCCTCACTACGGATCTGTGGTTCTTCAAACCAGGTCTTCACAGACCAGGGTTTATAATTACCCTTCCTCAGATATCGGAATAGATCTCAGGATTCTCAAGCTTATAAAGTTCCAATATCTTTTCGCGGCGCATATACACAGTGTACCTACCTGCAAGTATTAGAATGGATCGTTCCCTAATGGATGGAATTTCTATGTTCGTGTCTACTTGAGAAGCCAGTTCATACAATAGTAACAGCAGTGCCTTATCCGTATCGATTGAAAACCTACCAAAATCTGCTGTCTTCAATAAATCCATCTGACAATGTTCCCCCTTGTATTGGTCCAGCTCAAGTCCATACTCTTCTATGCGATGTGCAAGCATCATTTCGAATTTTTCATAAAACTTATTCCAGCGTTTTTGCTTCTGCTTTTTAGTGAATCGTTTGCCGGCATCTATGCGTAAGGAGTCCAGGATTTGCCAGGATTTTAGTGTTGCATCGTCATAGGTACCCTGAGTCTCCATGCAGTCTAGTAGCGTGTTTAGCTCCTTCAGTTCGTCTTCATACCTTCCTTTCAAGATTTTATCGTTAATCTGATTAACATCTGATTGAATTTGCTTGATCTCATCTGGAATGGCATCAGATTCGTCTTTAATACGCTGTGCTACTGCTCTAAGGTCGGTGATGCCAATTTTGAGGTATTTCTTGTGGTCCTCGGTGTTGTTTATATCGGCAGCCCGCATGTCATTCTCAATATCCGTTTCGAATGTTGCGTACTTGGACTGTAGGGTAAACATCAGGGAATGTTTCAGTAGATCTACCTGACCCAATTTATCCTCTGCATAGCGCTCCACCAATCCCTCACCTGAGCAATCAATAATCAATGCTCGCTTGTTTTCATCGTCTACCGTATCATATTTGAGCAGCTCTACTAATGTGGTAAACCCAAGATTGTCTACCACTCCTCCATCAATGATTCGGAGATAATACTTGTTCGAGTCCTTTTTGTGATGCTTGTAGTCAACTTTAAACTTTACCTGAGGTACCAGTCCAGGGAACCCTGAGCTTGCCGCAATGGCATACTTGAGAGGTAGTGAATACCCGTCATTGTAGGTGTTATTCATTCTTAGGTCTTCATTGGGCATCAAAGACTTCTCGATATTGAGCTGTCCTATGATATGTGGCATAAAAGGAATGCGTTCCGAATTGTTATAGATTGTCCCATTAGCCACAAACATGGGCATGGTGGCCTCTTCTCCGGCTTTGGTAAAAAAATCCTTTAGCCGTAGTGTTCCAATAGTGTTGTTAGTCAAGTCCTTATTTCCTTTTTGAAGGATATTTTTATCCACCATGTCTGGAAAACTCGGACGCCGGCGGTCCTTTTCATATTTCTTATACTTCGAAATCAGATTCCCCACCTTGGCATTGTAAGGGATATTGGATTTGAATTTTGAATTACTACATAGCCAGAAATCACGTAAGGACTGGTCACTTAGTAACAAGCCATTCTTCCGTGCGCCTAGATAGTATCCAGCAGCAAAACCGCCTCCTGAGACGGTGGAAAAATAATCCACGTCATTTAAAAAATTTCTTTTGGTTGACGAATTAGAAACATTCCTCAGGGAGTCTTGAGGTAATACGATTTCATCCAAACCCATCAATACGCCAAGCCCGTAATATTCCGCACGAGACCCGCCACCTGATATGGATAATCCAAGGGCCAGGTTTGGATTTTGGTAGTTATCGCTTTTTCGTTGCTGCACGTCTGCATAGGACTCTAGTGTGATTGGTTCGATGGGCTGGTCTTTGATTTCTGCGTTGACTGCAATGGCGGTCTTACAGCCCGTAAGGACAACTGATAGAATTAATAATAGCTCGAAAAAGTTGATTAAGAAGCGTTTCATTAGAATATTGGTTAGTTGTATTCTGAAGGTACGCTGAATACACCTCCGGCTAAATACCCCATTTTAGGTATTTACCACTAGACGGTATCACTATATCAAGAAGTTATTTGCTAATACGAATAATCCGTGTGATTACTGATTTAAAAAATTAGTTTAATCAGTATGTTAGATGCTGTTTTTCTCCTACCCCTCCCATGTCTAGACTCCTAAACAAGCGATACCATTTTACTGGAAAAAACCTTTCAGATAACACCGCCTTCTTATTGAATGCAACTGCCCAAAATGACAAATTGAAAAAAATGACCCCCTGAAATTAAAAAATGCCTGCCTCCGCTTAAAAAACAACCATATGCGGCTAAAAAACGACCGTTTTCTAGAAGAAAATGCCTGTCTGAAATCAAAAAATGACCATTTCCAACTAAAAAATGCCTGTTCGGAATCAAAAAACGACCGTCTCCCACTAGAAAATGCCCGCTTCAGATGAGAAAATGACTACTTGTGGGAAGAAAATCATAGATGACAAAATATTTGACTACCAAAGCGTTATTTAGCAGTAGTATATTTTGATATAACGTATTAGTAAATTACTTTCATAACGTTTTTATACTTAATCTTAATTTTTTAACCATTCACTGTCATGAATAGAGATCAAATCAATCGCCTGGAAATGTTCCAGGCCACAAACACCTATCTGGATGCACAAGTAGAGGTATGGACAGCCATTCCCATCGTCAGCACTTATAAGACCGCTTTGGTCACACTGATTCAGGAAATAGAAAGCACCTCTCTGGAACAGGACGCAGCACAGGTATTCATAGGGAGTTCGCTCCGCGCACTCAAGCGGCAGATCGCCCTGAAGATGGACATCTTAGACGATACTTTGGAGGCTTATGCAGAAGATACAGAAAACGCGGAGCTATTGGCTCAGGCGTCCAATACGGTCACCGATTACTTTAGCCTGACCAACGAGGACTTTGAGATCAAAACCAAAAACATGATTGACCTGCTGGATGCCAGCGTGGCAGAAATGGCCGACTATGGCATGACTGCCCCTCAATTAGAAGAGGTCAAAACAAGCTTTGGGTTGTTTCAAGACAAGCGTGGGACGCCCCGCTCTTATCGGATCGCATCAAAGGTAGCCACCAGCGATCTTGTCACGTTGTTCGCTGAAGCGAACATCACTGTGAATCGTCTGGACAAAGTACTTAAGCGCTTCAAACGCTCCAATGCTTCGTTTTATCAGGGCTATCTTGCCGCCCGCACCATCGTCAGTACATAGCATCAGATATGCTCAGCAGGTTATTCCTGATAGCCTGCTGGCATTCAGCTTTCCCCTCACTTTACTAGCGTCCGCTTGTGTCTTCATTCCATAATATGCACAGCTAATAAACCTTTTCCTTGTAATCAATGGCACGACTATATTTCCAGTGCTCTGGCTCATTCACAACCTGATCAGCAGATGCCAAAAGAATACTCGCGAAGTATCAGATGGATTATCCACCAGATTGAATTTGATCGGGAGAACCTGCAGACATAACCTGCTAATACGTCAGCCAGGTTTGTCGCTCGACTACTCCACTTTAAGTTTTCGTAGATAGCGCTGGGTTTCCGTCTGAATTTCTATCAGATAAAAACCTTGCTTCAACATGCCCACGTGGAGGGTTACTTCATGATCACTGCCTGATGCCGTACGAAGAAGTCTCCCCTGCAGGTCCATTATGCGAATCGCAGTGATTGGTCGCATGGAGGTAATTTGAACCAGTTCTGACGTAGGGTTTGGAAAAACCATCAATGCAGGCGACAGTGACTGATTTCCCAGTACTGCAAATTCAATTTCTTTGATGGTCCAGTTCGCCGGGTCATTGTTATCCGAGTTCACATCCGTAAGACTTAAATAATACCCATCACCATCCGCTTCCGATGGCCAAGGCGCTGTGTCGCTATAGGTGACTTCATCAATGCGTACTCCATAGCCATTTAGCAGGGTAATTAGCTGACCTCCATTGCTCAGGCTGCGGCTATACTCGTCAAAAGGACTAAACCCATACCGCTGGGTAAACACGTCGGCTTCATTGGCTAAATAAACACTACTTCCAGCTTCCAGCATGGTCCCGACTGGAAATTGGTACACCAGGCCTGTTCCACCAAAATAGACCCCGGTTAGGTCTACATCGCTAGAGCCAGCATTGGTTATTTCCATAAACTCCAGGTCCTTTTCGCCAGATCCATCTTCCGTCATTGGGTGGTAGTTGATTTTGGAGATCACTAGATTTGGCACCGCTTCCCCTGTGCAGGCTTCATTGCCCAGCTGCTCGGACATCCAGCTTACCCGGTCATCTACCCACTGTTTCATGGCACTGACATGATTCTGGTAATCTTCTCCTATTCCCCACCTGGCATGATTTCTTGCTGCGGCTTCAGAAATGTCCGCGACTACCGCATCGATGAACGTATGGATCTCTGCTGGATGGAGTGGCTGGCCTACTGCCGTAAGCTCGTGCCACCGCTTGCTCAGGTAGCAGTTGAAAACCGGGTCGTCATACAGGTCTTTCCAGAATTTGGCACCGACATTGTCCCCATTAGAAAACTGCCAGCCATCGGTGAGACTTCTGTCAAATCCCCAGAAAAACAGGTCATTTCCAAAGGTCAGGTTAAAGTCCCAAACAGGGCCAGCACGAAGTTTGGCATTGCGGTCTTTATGGAAGAACGTACTGAACTGATAGGCATCAGCATTAGAGGCCAGTTCATTGATGATCATAAAGTCGACAAAGGAAGGAAGGTCAATGATGGCTGGATACCCATCCTCCAATGAGGAGTTGCGACCAGCTGCTGTTGACGCTAGTGAAAGAAACACCTTCTGAATGTACTCATTCTGCTCTGGAGTGACAGAGGTAGGTTTGGGGTGTTCATGGATAAAGGCCGTTTCGCTGCCTGTGTAGTTTTCCATGTACCATGCCGCCACGTCACTGCCTTCTGTTTTGTCCGATTTGGTGATGTACCCGCCAGTGAGTTGCTTGCCTTCAGTATCTGTGGATTCAATCTTATTGATGTCAATGCGGTTGTCATCTGCTTTGAGCTTTTCCTGCAGTACGTATACCCCCATGTATTCACCGTTTAAAATCACCTCGCAGTATTTGGCTCTTGAAGCGTATTGACCAATCTTGAGTGATAATTGGTAGCTGATGTAGTCGCGCATCAAAGAAGGATCGAACGCAAAACCATTTAGAATCCAATCGTTTTCTTTGGGCATACCCAACAAGCTCACATTGTCTTTTTCATTGTCATCATCGTAGGTGGTAAGCGCATACTGCTTTTTATCCGAGCAACAGTTAGATGTGGCCCCTCTGGTTTCAATTTCGATGTGGCCATCAAAGTTGAGACTTGCTGCATTGGCAACATCGTCTACGTGATTGACTACTCCTGCCCCCTGTCTCTT
>JAMWZA010000213.1 GCA_024305105.1 Marinoscillum sp. | reverse complement strand
TTACTAACTCATGGCATTACTTAAAGTAGCTGTCCAAAAGTCAGGCAGATTAAGTGAAGACTCATTGAAGCTCTTCAGAGAATGTGGTATCAAGTTCAATAACGGCGCTAAAAAGCTGAAAGCACAATCCCACAATTTCCCAATCGAATTTCTCTTCCTTCGGGATGATGATATTCCCGGGTATGTGGAAGATGGAATTGCCGATATTGGAATTGTCGGGCAAAACGTGCACGACGAATACCAGAAAGATGTGCAGGTGGTGAAGCATCTGGGGTTCTCCAGGTGTCGCTTGTCATTAGCGGTACCAAGAGAGGAAACCTACACAGATGTTACCTATTTTGAAGGAAAGAACATTGCTACTTCTTATCCAAACATTCTCAAAAACTACCTCGACTCAAAGGGAGTCACAGCTGAGGTGCACGAAATCAGCGGTTCGGTGGAGATTGCTCCTGGAATCGGTCTTGCAGAAGGTATTTGTGATATCGTTAGCTCAGGAAGTACGTTGTTGAGCAACGGACTTAAGGAAGTCGAAACGGTCATGAAGTCTGAAGCGGTGATGGTGGCGAGCAAGTCCCTTTCCGATGAGCAACAAAAATTAGTTGATCAATTGATTTTCAGAATCAACTCAGTACTGGAAGGTAAAAACAACAAATACGTGTTGTTGAATGCGCCGAATGAATCACTGGATCGAATCATCGAACTGCTACCAGGCATGCGCAGCCCTACGGTATTGCCACTTGCTGATAAAGGTTGGAGTAGCATCCACTCGGTGATTAATGAGGATACATTCTGGGAAAATATCGAGCAGTTGCGTGAAGCAGGTGCAGAAGGTATCTTGGTAGTGCCAATTGAAAAAATGATCCGATGATAGCCATTTACGATAAGCCAGGAAAGGATGAATTAACGCAAATATTACAACGTCCTTCCTACAATTTCTCAAAAATAGAGAAGGTGGTTTCTCCGATCCTGGACAAGGTGAAGCGAGGAGGCGACAAGGCGCTGAGGAAGCTGGCGCTGGAATACGATCATGTAGAGCTGGATGATCTCTGGGTGAATGAGGAGGAGTTTGATGAAGTGGAAGAGCAGGTTCCGGATACCCTGAAAGAAGCCATCCAAATGGCTTATTCCAATGTAAAGAAATTTCACGAGGCTCAGCGGCAGACACAACTGGTCATGGAAGTGATGCCGGGTGTGGTTTGTAGTAGACGCTCAGTTCCTATCCAAAAAGTAGGCCTGTATGTGCCTGGTGGCTCTGCACCACTCTTTTCCACAGTGCTCATGTTGGCAGTTCCGGCGATGATTGCTGGATGCGAAGAGGTGATCATTTCATCGCCTACTAATCGGTTAGGTAAGATCAACCCTACGGTATTATTTACGGCAAAACTGGTGGGAGTAAAGCGGGTTTTAAAGCTCGGCGGAGCACAAGCCATTGCTGCTATGGGATACGGTACGCAGACGGTGCCTAAAGTAGATAAGATATTCGGTCCGGGGAATCAATATGTGACGGTCGCCAAGCAAATGCTAGCCAAACAAGACGTAGCAATAGACATGCCGGCAGGTCCTTCTGAAGTATTGGTGGCGGTAGATAAACACAGCAATGCGGCTTATGCTGCTTCAGATTTGCTTGCGCAAGCAGAGCATGGGCCGGACAGTCAGGTAGTGCTCGTTTCTACGAGCAAGAAGAAAGCACTGGAGGTGAACGAAGAACTGGTGAAACAGCTGACTCAGCTGAGTCGAAGTAAAATTGCTGAAAAAGCGCTCGCTTTAAGTGCCATGATCATCGTTGAGGATAAAAAAGAAATGCTCAGGATCATCAATGATTACGGGCCGGAGCACTTGATCATAAGTACTGAGAAACCAGAGAAATTGGCAGAGAAAGTCGTGAATGCAGGATCTGTGTTTGTTGGTGAATTAACACCTGAGTCTGCTGGAGATTATGCTTCTGGAACCAATCACACCTTACCCACCAATGGTTGGGCTCGTTCTTTTAGCGGCGTTTCATTGGACTCTTTTGTCAAGAAGATCACCTATCAGCGAATTACCAAAGAAGGACTCATGCTACTGGGCCCTACAGTAGAGCGAATGGCTGAGGCAGAAATGCTCGACGCACACAAGAATGCCGTGACAATTAGACTAAATAAATTAAGAGAAGATGGTATCTCCGAAAAATCTGGTAAGAAATCACCTGAAGACGGTGAAAGCTTACTCTTCGGCAAGGGATGAGTATGAAGGTGAAGCTGAGGTTTTTTTAGATGCCAATGAAAACTCAGTAGGATCAGCTTCAGTAGGGTTTTATAACCGTTACCCAGACCCACATCACAAAGCATTGAAAGCCCGCTGGTCCCAGATCAAAGGGGTGTCAACTGATCGTATCTTCTTTGGTAATGGGAGTGATGAACCGATTGACCTGCTGATTCGATTGTTTTGTGAGCCCGGAACAGACCACATTATCACCTTACCGCCTACTTATGGAATGTACGCTGTGAGTGCTGATATCAATGCAGTGGAGAATGTAAAAGTGCCACTTACCAGTCAGTTTCAAATTGACATGGATGCGTTAAAGGGAACGTGGAATGATCAATCCAAGCTTCTCTTTCTTTGTTCTCCGAACAATCCTACGGGCAATCTGCTCAGTAGAAAGGCGGTGAGCGAAGTAATAGAGTCCTTTCCTGGAATAGTTGTCATCGATGAAGCCTACATTGATTTCTCTCCTGAGGAGAGTTGGGTATCAGCGTTGGGTGGTTTTTCCAATGTGGTGGTACTTCAGACGCTAAGCAAGGCCTGGGGAATGGCTGGTATTCGTGTGGGAGTTGCCATGGCAGATCCTTACATTATTTCCATGCTGGAAAGAATCAAGCCTCCGTATAATCTCAGTCAGGCCAATCAAGAGCTTGCTCTGGAGGCGCTTCAGAATGAACAAAAGAAGAATCAGCAGGTAGAATTGCTCCTTGCCGAGCGGGCGAAAATGGTGCCTATCTTAGAGGAAATGACTGCTGTGAATGAGGTGATCACCAGCGCGGCTAATTTTCTGCTGGTTCGGTTTGATCGTGCACAGGAATTATTTGAATACCTGATGGAGCACAAAGTGATAGTGAGAAACCGTACGGCTAATTTGAATTGTGAGAACGGGTTACGACTGACCATTGGGATTCCAAAAGAAAACGAACGTTTACTTGAATTGATTAAGCTGTTCTACGCTGGTAAAGCTTGATGGGAATGTGTTTTTGATAAAGCTCAAAGTCCTTGTCTAAGGTGAATATTTCTAACTGATTGTTAAGAGCGATAGCACACAAAAGAAGGTCTACTGTGCTTCCTTGAACACCATTCTGCCTACATAAGGTATGATAGAATGCAGCTTTTTCATAGTCAGAAACAGTGATGGGATAATTGTCAAAATTGATAAGTTGGGATTGAAGTTTTTCAAACTGATGTTTTTCTCTAAAACCTGTTAACAATTCCTGTCTCACAGGACCAATTAGTATGGCCTGATTTTGAGTAATGAGGTTTTTGAGCGTAGAAGTAATTTCAGTATGAATTGGTTTTTTTCTTCTGAGCGCCAATGACCATACATTTGTATCAACCACAACACTCATTCTGGTTTGGGAATTCTTTTATTATCTCTTTGTCTTTCAGCCTTGTAGTCGTATGAATCGTCCCAATCTAAAGTCCCAAACAGCTCAATTATGCCTAGCTGCTTTTTCTTTTGAACATACTCCGCCAACGCCTCATTTACTGCGGACTTTTTCGTTTTATGATTGCCGTATTTTACAGCCTCTTTTAATAGTTCTTGATCGATATCCAGATTTGATGCCATATCCACACAATTAGTTACACATAAATCTACACAAAAAACTGAATATTAGTTCCTGAAATCGTATGCTGAGCGATAACTACGTTCGTCTTTCACTTTTCTAACTCATCAAAGTAGGATAATTTGCCATTAAATTCGAACCAATGAGACCAATTCTATTCATAGACCGAGACGGCACTATAAATCACGAAACCGAAGACGAGCAAATCGATCATATCGATAAAGTCAGTTTTCTGAATGATGTATTTTTTTACTTGAGAAAGATCCAGGCAGAATCCAATTACCTGTTGGTGATGGTGACCAATCAGGATGGGTTGGGCACTGAGGCGTTTCCAGAGAACACCTTCTGGCCAGCACATAACCTGATCATGCGTACACTCGAAAGCCAGGGAATCAAATTTGATGCGGTACATATTGATGAACATTTTCCAGCAGATAATCATCCGAACAGGAAACCCGGAACAGGAATGCTCACTGAATACCTGAATGGAACGTATGATCTGAAGAATAGCTTCGTAATTGGCGATCGAACGACTGATATCGAACTAGCAGATAATATTGGATGTCAGGGCATTCATATTTCGGATAAATCGGTAAGTAATGCTTCGCTGACTTCCAACAGTTGGAAGGAAATCTATGAGTTCCTGATTTTAAAACCTCGGAAAGCATCCGTTCAGCGAACTACAAAAGAAACGGATATTCAAATAGTGGTCAACCTGGATGGTAATGGTAAAACGGATATTTCCACAGGACTCGGATTTTTTGATCACATGCTGGATCAGTTAGGAAAGCATGGAGGAATAGACTTGTCCGTAAAAGTGCAAGGCGACTTACACATCGATGAACACCATACGATTGAAGATACTGCGCTGGCACTTGGAGAATGTTTCTTAAAGGCACTTGGTGATAAAAAAGGCATTAATCGCTACGGTTTCTTGCTTCCGATGGATGATGTGCTGGCTCAGGTTGCGATTGATTTTGGAGGTAGGCCCTGGCTAATGTGGGAAGCTGACTTTAAGCGTGAAAAGATAGGAGAGATGCCAACAGAGATGTTTATGCATTTCTTCAAGTCATTTTCGGATACATCCAAGTCTAATCTCAACATCAAGGCTGAAGGCGACAATGAGCATCACAAAATCGAGGGAATTTTCAAAGCATGGGCTAAGGCGATCAAGATGGCGATTCATCGAAATCCGGATGAAATGAGCAGTCTTCCTAGTACTAAAGGGGTGTTGTAAGACATAAGGGATTTAGATAACTTTAATACCTGTCAAAATTTCATTCTAAGATATCCACGAACCTGTAAAAAATGAAAAACATAGCATCAGTAGTCATTGCGATAGTGGCCGTTTTTTCGGCATTTATTAGTTATGCGGACACAGCGTGTTTTCCTTCAGAAGAAAACTTCGATTTCGATAAAGACCTTCTATTAGTGCAATTTGATTGTAAAACTGATGTAGATGATCTTCATACTGTTGCTGCCCTTGCCACATTATTGTCTGATTCCAAGTTTTCAAATATAAATTATCATGCCGTTGCTGGTACGTACGGTATTCAGGAAGGACTGTATGTTCCTCCAAACACATTGTTTGAGTTAGCATTTGGAGAAAACTGGACCGATGCACATGAAAACTTTGATAATGCGGTTGATCAAGTTTTAATGATTATTAAAGCAACGTTAGGTAAACAAGGTGATGTTTGGATTGCAGATGCAGGTCAATCAGATTTTACGGCGAGTTTAATCAAAGCAATACAATCAGATTTACCAGAAGTGATTATTTCAGAGCGTATTCACGTAGTTCAACATAGCAATTGGAATGAAGAAGTTACTGCTCCTGAGAACTTACAGTTTGTAAAGGATCATGCTGACTATCAAAAAATAGCTGATGGTAACGCAGTTGGAAATGGAACGCCAGGATTTCGTTCTCCTAATTTCACACAATGGGAGAAAGAAGTTGTAACCACGAGGTTAGTTGAGATATGGCAACTCGCTATTGAGTTGTCAAACGAGTACAACGGCAAAGAGGGACGCTACAATAATGCCGCAATCGCAGCAGGAGGGCTAGACTTCTCTGATCTTTCTGAAGTTTGTTGGATTTTGGGTTTACAAGATATAAAGGATACAGCGGAATTTTTTGAACGCTATACCAAATAGAAGTACAACTTTTAGACGCTGATTTTACGAGCGAAACCATAGATGCCAACAGAGATGTTTCTGCATTTTCGGAAGTCTAATTTCAAGGTCAAGGTGACGATTAATCGAAAACCGTATGAAATGAGCAATCATTCCTCGCATAAAAGGGATATTGGAAGCCACAGTGGATTTTGATAACTTTAATAGCAATCAAAATTTCAATTCTATGAAAAACCCGGTCGGTTGGTTTGAGATTCCAGTCAATGACATGGATCGAGCAAAGAAGTTTTATGAAGACGTCTTTAAAATTGAAATCGCTGTTCAGGACTTAGGCAACCTGCTGATGGGTTGGTTTCCATCGGACCATGAAGGTCCCGGAGCTACCGGTACTCTTGTAAAGGCCGAAACCTATGTGCCGTCTTACGAAGGTACGATGGTTTATTTTGCAGTGGAAGATATCGATGATGTAGTGCCTGGGGTCGAACCTGCAGGAGGCAAGGTGATCAATACCAAACAAAGCATCGGTGAATATGGCTTTGTCGCACATTTTGAAGACACTGAAGGCAATCGTGTGGCTCTGCATCAGGCTCCTGAGATGTAACAGGTCAAGTCTTTATTTTAAAAATAGCAAACCCGGCTAGTATGATAACTGCCCAGATAACCGCTCCAACAAGTGCTTCAACAATTTCTAGTATTGCTCCAACAACCAATCCGCCCGCTACCAGTATTCCTGTGATGATTAAGATTCCAATGATAAGTTCTCGTTTCATATATGGTTAATTGATATCATAGAGATAACTTCCATCAGAAATAAGAGTTTAAGAAATCATCATTATCATTACTTAATACTGGTTTCGTCAACACTCTCACTGTCAGTTTCTAATGAACATCGACTCTTCGTTTTATGCTAAGGATGGACCTCTTCACATAGTTTGGAGAGTAGTGTGTTTTGTTTTGATGTTGCTGCTATTGGTGTCTCCTTTGCTGCTGATCCACAGTGCTACAATACAATTTCTGGGAGCAACATTGGTTCTGCTATTGACACTATTTATCCATGCCAAATATTTCGATCGGAGACCTTTCTCAAGCTATGGTATACCGTTTAACAGGCTCTCCATTCGTTACGGTCTGGTAGGTCTTACAATAGGGGCTTTTTCAGTTGGAGTGATGATGATGGCTGGAAAATGGACAGGGATTTTGGATGTTACGACGGCTTCTAAGAGTTTGGAAATCAACTTATTGTTAGTTTTTTGTTTGAAAATGTTATTGGTAGCGATTGTAGAAGAAGTTTTATTTCGAGGATATTTTTTCACCAACCTAAACGAGTACTTTCAAACTAAAATGAGTAGCAGTAATCACGCCTTGGTTGTGGCGATGGTTCTTTCTTCAGTCGTTTTTGGTTTGGCTCATTTTGGTAATGAAAATGCATCCCCGCTTTCGATGGCTTTACTATCACTCAATGGACTTATTTGGTGTATTCCTTATGTCATGACAGGTAATTTGTGGTTGTCTATAGGGTTAAATGCTTCATGGAATTTCACCCAATCTCTACTAGGGTTCACCATGAGTGGAAATGAAGCCGTTAATTCATTCTTCCTTATTGAACATGCCGGAGATTCCTTCTGGACAGGAGGTGCCTATGGACCAGAAGGAGGAATGCTGGGTGTTCTGGGATTTATATCAATGCTATTATTGTCAATTGGCTATTTGAGAATTGCTGCAATAAGACCTCTTAAGTCGGATTAACCTGCAAATTTTAATATAGAAATTAGTCTGTCTCTTAT
>JAMWZA010000212.1 GCA_024305105.1 Marinoscillum sp. | reverse complement strand
ATTCGCTTCTTGGAATATTAATATGAAGGGAAGCTAAAGGTTACCTGTCAGCGCTGTACATCGAACAAGAAACCCGAAATTTTCGTAACTTTACTTTATGGACGCAAATGTGAACCTTTCTTTCTCTCAGGTACTTGAACTGGTCAAGAACTTGCCTGTCGAACAAAAAATCGAAATTTCCCGTGAACTTGAGAAGGAAACCATCGGATCCAAATTGACCGAACTTCTTTCCGCATTCCGAACAGACAAAATCTCCATGGACGAAATAACATCTGAAGTTGAGCAAGTGAGACAAGGCCTTCATGACAAGCGAACATCTTACTAAGGTTATTTTCGACACCAATATTTGGATAAGTTACCTCATTGGTCAACAACTTGGTGGATTGACTGAACTCCTAACAACTCACAAAATTGAACTGGTTCTATCAGAACAACTCCGAACTGAATTAATTGAAGTCACTGGCAGAAAGAAATTCAGAAAATATTTCAGCAAAGAAAAAGTAAGCGAACTCCTGAAACTCATGGATTTTTTGGGCACTGATTATCAAGTGAATGAATATCCGAACATTTGCAGAGATTCAAAGGACAACTTTTTACTAGGCCTCATTAGAGTATCAAAAGCACACTTTCTAGTAACTGGAGACCAAGACTTGTTAGTCCTGAATCCTTTCGAGGGAACTGAGATCATTGAACCAAATCAACTGTTAGGAAAAATAGCCAACAGGTAACAGACGTTATCTATGGTAAAATCAAGCCATTTCAACCTTTTTTAATCCATTCTCTCCTGATAAGGTGTTCCACGTTTGACCACTGCCACAATTCGATGTAATAGTTTATTTCAGGTTGCATTCAATATGGTCATCGCCAGGCTATTTGACTTTCCTCTTCTCACTTTTGTTGATGCTATTCAAAATTCAGGACAATGCCTGTGGGCTCCACTGGTAAACAATCAAAGCGACCTCCTTTCGGAAGCCGCTTTGCAACCAGCTATGAGTTCTTCAATTACTTTCTGCTATCACGTAGCTTTTTAATACCGTAAACCCCACCTGCAGCAAGCAGCAAGCTAAGCCCTCCATCTATGGGTGTTGCTGGTGGTGCTCCTTGTGCCATTGCTGGCAAAGCGATCATTACTGCGGGAAATATTACGAGTGTTTTTAGAATTATGGTTTTCATGATTTTTTCTTTTTTGTTATTATGCTGATGCTGGTCTGTCACAGTCACCTCAGCGATTAACATTTAATTCAATACGATTTTCTTACTTGCAATACCATCTGATATCAGATATACACCATTAGCAAGATGACTTAGGTCAATCTCTGAGGAACCCCCGGCAACAATATTGATCGCGCGATTACCAACCAGGTCAAAAATGGTGTAGGTTTCCGTCCTCACATCATCCTTTTTGATATACAGGGTTTTATTAGCAGCGTAGATATTCATCAGCGACGATTGCACATCAAGTACAGCGGAACGGACCACAAGTTCAAATCGATTGGTCAATGCTCCCGAGTTTGCCATGAATTGATAGGAACCCTCCATCGTGCTGATATACTTTCCAGTCACTTTGTCGTGAATGAAAAGCTCATCTCCCTGGTACTCTCTGTTATCAACCTCTAAATGGTAAAGACCCTTTTCTGTTAACTGTAAACCGAGTGCTACTTCTGTCTTATCAAAAGATGCTGCGTGGATCGCAAGTTGATTGTCTTGCTTAATAGAGTAGATCTGATAATCATTTGTCCCAAATAATTTGGCATCATAGCCCTTCTCAAAATCGATATCAGAAAAACCGGCCGACCAACCAACCATCGTTTGTCGAAACAGACCTGCGTCATTGCGCAAATTGATACGGGTAAGTGATAACTTATCGGCTTGTCTAAAAAAGTTGCCATCTGCGTTATTGCCAGACACGCGCATGTCTTCAGTAAATGTAACTGTACCGCTAAATCCATCTAGTTGTACAAAGAACCCTTGCATAGACCCAATATGATCATTGAAACGAGCCTCATTATCGGTTCCATGAGAGTCGGTGGCTCCCATTTTCGTTACAACTATGTAATCGCTGTTCAAGCCCCTATCAACATCCGACCCATTATCATCCCAGATATAGACAGAACCGGTGATATCTTCATTGCCATCTATGAACTCATCGATTGAAATAGCTGCCGGATATGGATTACTCACCAATTGCCAGCCGTCAGTGGAATGACTGCCGCCGTATGCTATTGTTCCAGCATTAGGTTTCCCTACAAACTCAATCAGCTGTTGGTTGGCTTGGGTGTAACCTTTACCTGGAATGAGTACATCGAAGACTGCATTTTGCCAGCGTGCCAAATCATTTTCATCGGTGGATGCTCCTTCATCATATCGGTAAACATGCTGCCCCAAATCAGCCCCAGTGATTTCCACATTCTCCGCTACTGGAGTTCCTACGAAACTGTACTTTCCATCAGCGAATCGTGTGTTTCGTCGGATAGTAACATCGTTTCCAGTTAAGGAGTTTTCCTCGTAGGTAATAAGTGATGCTCCTGACTCTACGATAATGGAACCATTATTGACAATATCTCCATAAACACTCAAGGTATTGTCTCCATCCACGGTCAGTGTAAATCCGGCATTTATGGTAAGGTCTGCGACCAACAAACTATATCCTCTGTCTTCTTCCACAGAAAAATCATCGTCTATGATAGCGTTTTTCACATTACTTGGCCCAGTACCGTTACTCCATGCACCAGCGCTCCATGTGATTGTCTCACGCTCTGCGGTGAAAGTCCAATCTGTTGTATCGACAATCCCTACCTGTAGATTATTACCTGCCAAATCTCTAATGGCGCTGGTGTTTATGGTTACATAGTATTCCGCACCAAAAAACAGGTCTCTGATGCGATCTTCTCCTCCCAGATGGATAGTAAGAACTGAACCATCGATGCTCAATACATCTTGACCACTATTGCCTGCGGCGCTAATAACCTGCTGCCCAGACCCTCCAGCTCTAATCACTCGAATAAATCCATTGCCAAACTGGATTGGCTCGTTAAACGTAACTGTCAAATC
The DNA here is from genome assembly GCA_024305105.1 of Marinoscillum sp. Taxonomy (GTDB): domain Bacteria; phylum Bacteroidota; class Bacteroidia; order Cytophagales; family Cyclobacteriaceae; genus Marinoscillum. The sequence goes on along the minus strand of JAMWZA010000212.1, from coordinate 4,688 downwards.
ACTGTCCTTTGGTACTTCTACTGCCTCATCTTCAGGAGTAAATGAAACGATTTGTGGGCCATCCATATCTGGTGTGTCTGAAACATCAAATGTTGTAGTTACTGATTCTGCCACAAATCCTGCTGTCTCGACCTGACTAGCCTGAACTGTTACGGTTCCTGTAGTCCCCGTGAGGGAAATAGTCTGACCGCTGATGGTCGCCGGTCCCGAAACTATTGAGTAAACAATGGAATCTTGCTCATTGTCACTTGTGGCCGAAACCATAAAGTCATCGTCTTCAGTTACCTTATTGGCTATGGGATTCAGGCTAATTGTTGGTGTTCGTTTTTCCATGGTAAAAAACCACGAAGCTTTATCATTGGCAGCAAAACCATCTGCAAATTCGTTTCCTGCCAGATCCTGCACGGCATCATCAAAAATGATAGCATAATAGGAAGCTCCTGGCTCCAAAGTACCTTCAGCCAGATTACTAAGATCAAAAACAAGGTCATTTTCATCTATTGATAGCAGTTCTGGTGTGGTAGCAAAACTCGCATTTTGTGCAATGCCATTGCCCACATCTCTTTTGATCCATACCTGCCCGGCTCCTGCCTGAATGGGCTCATCAAATGTGGCAATCAAATTTCCATTTAAAGCAACGCCTGTACCGTTAGTAACTGGACTCAAGCTAACCAGCGATGGTGACACACCGTCAGTCACTTCGAATGCGCTAGTCACAGTCGCTGAATTATATGTCGCTGATGCCTCTAAGTCAGCACGGACAGTTACTGTCCCCAACTCTCCTGTAAGCGTCATTTGGTTACCATCGAGAGTTGCAGGACCTGAAAGTACGGTGTAAGATTTTGATCCTGAAGAGTTTGACGATGCGAAAACTGTAAATGGATCAGCAGTAGACAGCTTATCGGCAAGGTTAAAGGTGAAGCTAGGATCATATTTTTCTGTTTCGAAATTCCACTCGGTCTTGTTCGAAACGTCCCATCCTTCAAAATCATTATCAGCCAAATCAGTAACTGCACCACTTCTGATTGTTACATAGTATTCTTTCGCTTTGTCAAAATTTCTGTTTTTGTCTACTCCACCCATGTGAATAGTCAATTCATTATCGTCTAAAGAGAAAACATCGAGTCCTTGCTGAGTATCTCCCAAAATGTACGTATTTCCATTATTAACATCTCTGATCTGAATATCACCAGGTCCAGCGAGAATTGGCTCATCGAATGTGACAACCAAATCGGCATCTAATGCAACACCTGTAGCACCATCTGCAGGGTTGAAACTGACTACACTTGGGCCAGTTACATCTTCATTGACATCATTGATAGTGATGGTAACACTCTCTGTAAATAGTCCGCCATTGCCATCGTTGGTTTGAATATCAACTGTGTAACTATCCTGATCCTCAAAATCAAACGCTACGTCTGCTTTGAGCTGGTCTCCCTCTATGGTGAAAATGGCCAGGAAGTTTTGAAGGGAATATGTATGTGAATCTCCTGCATCTGCATCTACCGAGGTGAGCGTACCGATGATATCGCCGATGGAGTTGTTCTCATCAATGTTGGCAGGTGTTAAATTGACTGCTGTAGGCGATTGATTTTCTGCCACGTCATTTATGGAGATAACAAATGACTCGTCATAAGTACCTCCATTGTTATCGTTTGATCTCACCTTCACGTTATAGCTGTCTTTGGTTTCAAAATCAAAGATTTCACTCGCTCGCAAATCAGCACCGTCAATGTTGAAGCTACTATTATCTTCACCTCCGGCCCCTCTTACTAGTGTGTAGGTGTGGATATCTGAGTCATCCTCGTCTGTAGTAGACATCATTCCGATGACATCATTTACATCGTTGTTTTCATCTATCTCAGAAGCATTCAATAAAAGATCTGTAGGAACTTCATTCACATCATTGATAGTGATGGTTAATTCTTTTTCGAGAAGACCTCCATTTCCGTCATTTGCTCTTACTCTAATAAAATAAGTGTCTTTGGTCTCATGGTCAAAGTCAGGATCAGCACCTACTCTGAGATCATCGCTTGCAATGAAAAAACTACCATTATCAGTACTCCCATCACCCGCTACCAAGGAGAATGTATGGCTATCTCCGCCATCTGCATCAGTGGCAGTGAAAGAACCAACAATTCTATTCATAAAAGCATTTTCATTTAGATCACTTGGAGAAAGTGTGATGTCAGTCGGAACGCTATTTTCATTGACTTCATCATTGATACTAATGGTAAAATCCTTTTCGAAAACTCCGCCATCCTGATCTTCTGCTTCTATACGAATATCGTAGGTCGCTTGTGTTTCAAAATCAAAGGATTCGCTAGCTCTTAATTCATTGTTATTAATATTGAAACTGCTCCCTGGATTTGTTACCAAACTATACGTATGTGTGTTGGCATCATCCACATCAGTGGCAGATAAGGTTCCAATTACATCATTGACATTGTTGTTTTCATCAATAGCTGAAACAGAAAGGGAAATATCTGTTGGATTTTCATTTACATCATTGATGGCAATGGTGAAGTCTTTTTCGAAGGTATTATCTTCTTGATCCTCTGCCTCAATTCGAATAACAAAGCTGCTTTGGGTTTCATAATCAAACGTCGCATTTGCGTATAGCAAAGTACCCGAAATCCTAAAACTGTTATCTGGGTTTGTAACCAGAGTATAGATGTGTGTATCTCCTACATCCGCATCAGTAACGTTAATACCAGCGATGGCAGCATCGTCAGGACTGTTTTCGTCAATGGACGTAAAAGTGAGCGAAATATCAGTTGGTGATACATTTTCTACGATATCATTTACTGTGATGGTAAAATCTTTGAAAAATTCACCTCCATTCTGGTCTTCGGTAAGAATGCGTATGTTGTAGCTTTCCGTATCTTCATAGTCAAACGAAAAGTTGGTGCGAAGTTCATTTCCATTGGTGATATAAAACGTAGCTCCCGGATTAATCGACAAACTATATAAGTGCGTTTCTCCATTATCAGGATCCTCAGTAGATAGTGTCCCAATCAATGCATCTTGTTCATTGTTTTCATCGATGCTCGTACTAGAAAGCGAAATATCTGTTGGCGACTCTACTAAGTCATTAATCGTAATTACTAAATCTTTCTCGAACGTACCTCCATTTTGATCATCGGCCTCTACCCGAATGGTGTGTGTCGCATTCGCCTCAAAATCCAGATCGCCATTCACTCTCAGATTGTAGCCTGAAATATTGAAGAGATCACCCGGATTACTAACTAAACTGTAAACATGAATATCTCCAGCATTTTCATCTGTAGCATACAGAAATCCGACTATTGTATTTACTGCGCTGTTTTCATTCACATCATCGGAAGTAAGCTCAACATTGGTAGGAGCTACATTGGGAGCATCTTCGGTAGTGAAATGCCATTGCTTATTGGTGAAAGTCACACTTTGATCAAACTCATCCACGATGGCTCCATTGTCAAAAGTGATATAGAAATGGGTTTCATAATCAACCTCACCAAAGTCTATGGTAACGCTCGTACCATCAAAACTCACATCTGCAGAACCATTGGAAATGGTTTTTTCTGTGGATGAGCCTAAGTAGTTCACGAGATGAACATCTCCGGCATCTCCCCATTCTAGTGGTGCATTGGTTGTCAATGTTGCAACCAAGTTGCCACTTACATCTTCAGCGGCTATCTCAGGAGAGTAAGCCGTCTTTTGAATAGATCCATACGTCTTAAACCGCCATTGATTGGAGCTTCCTATCAATCCTATTGCATTTTCATCCGAATCAAAGAATGGAAAACCAAAAGCGTCGGCGGTGGGATCAACAAGAATGTAATACTCAGTGTCTGAAAGTAAGTTGTTTGGTGTGGTAAAGGTGATCGAAAGGTGATCTTCTGAAACTGTTGTATTCGCTCCCAAATTGTAAACCAATACATCTCCATCCAATTTATAAAGGGTAGCCTTGCCGCTGGTATTACCCAGGTACATGGGTTCGTCAAATGTCATGGTAAACTCCAAATCTTCCGAAAGCCTCGCAACTCGCTGGTCTCCATTGGCAGGAGACAGTGAAACAAGGTCGGGCGTATTTCCATCATTGACACGTGTGGTAAAACTCCACTCATACTGATCGGACTGACCTATTCCTTCCGCGGCTCTCACCGCACTATTGTGCTGGACAAAATACCCCTCATCCATGGACACATAGTACTCCGTGTTTGACCGGAGGTTAGAATAAAAATTGGAAGAGGAAGAGATGGTCGCCGTGGCTCCATCTACATCTACAACATTAAACCCATTTACAGGCGTATCATTGCTTTTACGATAAACACGCAAGCTCATTCCCTCTATATCGCTTTTTACTACGGAAACGTCAAACGTGATTTCTAACTTGATGTCAACCGGAGCAAGGTTATCAGAGATAAGACTCATGTCCGTAATTTCTGGCCGATCTGAGCCCACAGTAAAACGCCATGAATCATCTGAAATACCGGGTGTATTATCATCCGGATTAGCGGAAAAATCTATGAATGCACCAGCATCAAGTTGCACATAAACCTCCACACCATGAGGTAGAAATTCATCCAAAGTAAAATACACATCGTCACCCACCTGATTGGTATTATCATGACTGATGTCGAGTGTCTGGAGTAGCGCATCGTCTGAATAGCGATAGACACGTATTTCTTTGGCAGGCTGTAGCG